>JAYVCG010000669.1:0-4057 GCA_043750075.1 Acetobacteraceae bacterium
GGCATCCTGGCCGGGCTGCTGCTGAAACTCGGCGTTGGCATCGCCGACAGTTGGTGCGATCCCGAGGCATCCCGCCGCGACCGTAACGGGGCGCTCGCCGCCGTCCGGCAGACCGGCGCGGCCTCCGATGTGGACCGTGCGCATCTCGACGAAGCGGTGCAACACGCGATCGCCGTGGGGACGATGACCGGACGGCCGCCGGGGCACGCCGTGTTACGGATCGCGGAACTCGCCGGTGGCGCGGACTGGCGGGACCGCCGGCTGGACATTGGCGGGGAATCCCGGCGGCTGTTCGACTTACTGCCCGCCGCGCGGCGCTCCCCCGCCGCCATCAAGGCCTCGCTGGAGCGGAGCGGCGACTGGATCCATGAGAATTTCGCGTCCTCCTGGTTTCTCGACGACGCGGAAATCCGGGCCATCCTGAAACAAAGCCCCAGGCATGACACGGACGCGGCCGTTGACCGGTTGATGACCGAAGCCTTCCCAAAAAGACTGGCCACCTGGGCGGAACGCTTCCTGTTGCTCGCGCTGCGGTCGCGGGCGGCGAAAGAGCCCGCGTGGAAAGCGCGCGCGAACGATTTCATCGTTCTGGCGCACATGTCATCCGCCGGCTCCGATCCGGCCGCCATTCCGTTGCTGGCCGCGATCGCGCGGCACACGGTGGAGGTCGCCCGAATCGCCCGCTGGTGAACAGACCGCCCCCGCGCCTTTTCTCGACGACGCTCTGCGCGGCCAGATCATCGGCGCGGCGGTCCGTTTCGCGAAAAGCGTGCGTTACAGCAATCTCGGGACGTTCGAGTTCCTGGTTGATGTCTCTGGCCGCGCCGGTGCGCCGCCCTTCGTGTTCATCGAGGCGAATGCCCGGTTGCAGGTCGAACACACGGTGACCGAGGCAGTGACCGGTGTTGATCTGGTGCAGACGCAAATCCGGCTCGCTCAGGGAAAAACGCTGGCGGAGCTGGACCTGGAGGGGGGATTGGAGGGGCCGGGGATCGCGAGGCCACGCGGCTTCGCGATCCAGGCGCGGGTCAACATGGAAACGATTGGCGAGGATGGTTCGGTCCGGCCGGAAGGCGGCACGCTGACGGTGTATGAGGCGCCCGGCGGGCCGGGCGTGCGGGTCGATGGCTTTGGTCATGCCGGGTATCGCACCAGCGGCGCGTTCGACTCGTTACTGGCCAAGGTGATCGCCCATTCACCGTCCCCGGACTTCGCCGCCGCGGTGGGGCGCCTCACACGGGCGCTCAGTGAGTGCCGTATCGAGGGGGTTGGCACCAACATCCCGTTCCTGCGCGAGATCCTGGCGCATCCCAACTTCATCGCGGGCACTGTCCACACACGCTGGGTGCAGGAGCACATGGCGGCGCTCGCGGCCGGCGGCACGGAGCGGCGGCAACGCTTCCTGGCCACGGCACACGCGGCGGCCGCGGTGGACGGCGGCGGCTTCGCGGGCGCCAGGGTCAGGAGCCGCGACCCTTCCCTTACCCCTCCGCCGCCGGTTCCGGCCGGACCAGCACCTTGTCCACACGGCGGCCTTCCATGCCGAGCACCTCGAACCGCCACCCGTCGAACACAATGCGGTCGCCTTGCCGCGGCACCCGGCGCAGCAGCGCCAGCAGCAGACCGGCCAGCGTATGATATGTGCCCTCGCCCGGCAGGTCGGGCAGGGACAGGCGGGCTTTCGCCTCATCGACCGGCATCATGCCATCCATCACGAGGCTGGTTTCGCCTTCCTCGCCCGCTTCCGCCGGTTGGGGGGCGGTGTCGGCGGGATCGCCCACGATCGCCTCCAGCATGTCGGCGACGGTGACGACGCCCTCGAAACTGCCGTATTCGTCCAGGACCAGCGCGAGGCCGAGGGGATCGGTCTTCAACCGTTCCAGCGCGTCCAGCGCGGTCACGGTGTCGGGCACCACGATGGGCTGGCGCAGCGCCGCGCTGATGGACAGATCGCCGCCACCCAGAATGCGGTCCAGCAGATCCTTGGCCTGCACGACGCCGACCACGTTGTCGATTGAGCCCTCGCACACCACGAACCGCGAATGCGGCGCCGCTTTCAGGGCCGCGGCGATGTCCTTCGGCGGGTCGGTGCGGTTGATCCAGGCCAGTTCGGTGCGCGGCGTCATGATCGCCCGCACGGGCTTGTCGGCGAGGCGCAGCACCCGCTCGATCATGTCCCGCTCCTCCGTCTCCAGCACGCCCGTCTGGGCGCCTTCGAGCAGCAGCGCCTTGAGTTCCTCCTCCGTCACCGTGCGCGAGGGCGTGCGATGCAGACCGAGCAAACGCAGGATGAGGCCGGACGATTCGCTCAACAGCCAGGCGGCGGGCCCGACGAAGCGGATGAACACGCTCAGCGGGCGCGCGACCTTGGCGGCGATGATCTCCGGCTGGCGCAAGGCGAGCTGTTTGGGCACGAGTTCGCCGATCACCAGGGTCAGATAGGTCGTCACGAGGACCACGAGCCCCAGGGACAAGGTGTCGGCCCAGGGGGCGATGGAGGGATAGGTTTCGAGCAGGTCTTTCACATGGCTCGCCACATTGGCGCCGCCGAACACGCCTGTCAGCACGCTGACCAGGGTGATCCCCACCTGCACCGTCGGCAGGAACCGATGGGGATCGTCCGACAGCGCGCGGGCGATGGCGGCGCCGGGAACCAGCTTTTTCTCCAGCACCGCCAGACGGGCGCGGCTGACCGAGACCAAAGCGAGTTCACTCATGGAGAACAATCCGTTCACCACGATCAACAGCAGGATGATGAGGATTTCGAGGCTAATGTTCATGGAGGGGCGGCCTGGATTGTGTCTGAGGACGGCATGGCGGTCGCATATCATGGCCGCGGCCGTGGCGTCATGGCTCGTGTTCAGGAACAGGCGCGCGAATGAGATTTTTCGCCGCCGCGTGGATTGATGTTTGATTGTGCCGATTGGGCCCGCCGACGCGGGGTGGAAGGAAAAAAGGCCGTGTCCCGCCCAGTTTCCTGGTTTGTTCCAGGCCGGTCATCGTGCCGCGCACCGCCCGCATACCATTGCGTTATCAAAATGTTATGGATTTTAGACGCGTCTTCATGCTTCATTAACTTTCACGAGAGACCAGTTGAAGGAGAGCCTCATGCCATTGTCCGAGACCGCCACGATCATCGCCTTCCCCAGACGCGCGGCCACGCCCGCCGCCACCGCGCGAGTGGCGGACAAGGGAACGCCGGGCCCGGAGGAAGCGCGCCTCGCCCGCGCGCTGGCCAACCTGAATGAAGCGGTGACCGCGCAGCGAGCGGCGATGGCGGCGTGGAAATCCTCCCTGGGGGATTTGCGGAACGTCACGCGGCGGCTGAACACCAGCCTGCGGAGTTACGGCGACAGCCTGTCCCGGCTGGATGCCCGTGTCGCCACGTTGCGCGGGGAAGCCGCGAAACTGGAACTCTGGGCCGATGAGGCCATGACCCGTCAGGGCTGAAGCTCTCGATCGCCACGACGACCCATCCATGAAGATTCCAAGGGATGGTTTCCAAAGGCGAGCCTTTGGTGGAGGTCCAGGAGGCAAGGCCTCCTGGTGGGGCCATGGGTGGGGCCGCGGGGCAAGGCTCCGCTGTCTTCTCCCCCAATTACCACGAAAGATACGCCCAGGCGTCCTTGACACCTTATTTGCCCGCCTGTAGCAAGCCGCCGCTTACCGGCACACAAGGCCAGGAGCGAAAATGAGCGAGGAACCGGGCGGCACGGGTGGCTCTTTCGAGGAGCGACTGAAAGCCGCCCGAGGCAAGCGGGGTCTTGAAGACCCGTCGAAGCCAAAGGGACCCGGTCCCAATGGCGGCGATCCGTCTCCTTTGGGGATTGGGCTGCGGGTGGGGACGGAACTGGTTGCGGCCTTTGTCGTGGCGATCGCCATTGGCTATGGGCTGGACTGGTTTTTCGGCACCAAACCCATTCTGATCGTGATTTTCGTCCTGGTGGGTGGCGCCGCAGGCATACTCAACGTGTGGCGCATCTTCGCGCCGAAGACAGGATAAGGGGACGGCAGGGTGGCGGCCGAAGGACACGGTAGCATTGACGCGTTGAGCCAG
>JAYVCG010000670.1:0-9192 GCA_043750075.1 Acetobacteraceae bacterium
TGAACAAACACGATGGCCCAGAGAGGCCGTGCAGGGAGAATACAACATGAAATCACCGCGTCCCGTGACGCGCAGGCGGGCTTTGAAACTCGCCGCGACCGCCTCCGCCTTGCCCCTCGTCCATATCCGCACCGCGGGCGCCGCCGGCAAGCTCAATGTCGGCTTATGGGATCATTGGGTGCCCGGCGCCAACGACGTGATGCAAAAACAGGTCAACGCCTGGGCCGAGAAGAACAAGGTCGAGGTGACGGTGGATTTCATCACCTCCAGCGGCAACAAGATCCTGATCACCGCCGCGGCCGAGCATCAGGCGAACAGCGGTCACGACTTCATCCAGATGTACAACTGGGATGTCGGCAATTTCTCCAGCAAGCTGGAACCCGTCGATGACGTGGTGAAGGATTTGTCGGCGAAATACGGCGCCTACAGCAACATCAGCGAATATCTCGCCAAATCGGAAGGCCATTGGTGGGCCGTGCCCAGTAGCACCGGCACGCTGAACCTGACCACCGCCGGGCGCATCAGCCTGTTGAAGAAACACGCGGGCATCGACCTGCTGAAAATGTATCCGGCCGAGAAAACCGACCCCAAAGCCTCCGAAGGCTGGAATTACGAAGCCTTCCTCCACGCCGCCGAAGCCTGTTCCAAGGCGGGCGTGCCGTTTGGCCTCGGCCTCGGAACGACGGGCGATTCCACCAATAACGTCGGCATCATCTACGCGGCGTTCGGCGCCGAACTGGTCAACGCCAAAGGGGAGATCACCGTCGATTCGCCGAATGTCCGCACAATGCTGGAATATTGCCAGAAGCTGGTGAAATTCCTGCCGCCCGATACGGTCAGTTACGACGATGCCTCCAACAACCGCGCCCTGATTTCCGGCAGAAGCGCGCTCATCATGAACCCGCCCTCCGCCTGGGCCGTCGCCAAACGCGACGCGCCCGAAATCGCCGCCGATACCTGGCATTTCCCCTGCCCGATGGGGCCGAAGGGCCGTTTCATCCCGTATAACTATTCGTATTACGGCACATGGTCGTTCAGCAAGAACAAGTCCGCCGCGAAGGAACTGGTGCATCATCTGCAACAACGCGAACAGGTGGAGCCGCGCTGCGTCGCGTCGGAAGGCTATGACATCCCGCCGCTGAACAGCATGTCCGACTTCAAGGTCTGGGAAGAAGTGGCGCCGCCCAAAGGCACTGTCTACAACTATCCGATCCGGCCCTGGCACAACGCGCAGCCGAACATCACCGCCTATCCGGCGCCGCGTGACATCGCGGTGCAGATGTACAATCGCGGCACGCATCCGACCTTGCTCGCGAAATTGCACAGCGGCCAGACCATCGACCAGGCTCTCGCATGGGCGAAGAACGAACTGGAGGGTTTCGTGCGTTAAGACTGACTCATGATAACGGCCGCGGAATCCCCCGCGGCCGGGACGGGGCGCAACCCGATGTCCTCCACCCCCAGCAACGCCAAAGTCCGCGCCAGCACCTTCGCCTCATCGTACAGGTCCAGCGCCCGCGCCCGTCCGGCCTCCCCCATCCCGCGCCGCGCGGCGGGACAGGCGGCCAGACGCCGCAGCGCCGCGGCCAGGGGAGCGACAGCTCCCGCGGGCACCAGCAACCCCGTGACCTCCGGCACCACCTGTTCGCGCGGGCCGCGGATGTCGGTGGCGACGACCGGCAGGCCCGTCAGCATCGCTTCGATCACCGACATCGGCAGTCCCTCGAAATGACTGGGGAGGACAAAGATGTCCGCCGCCGCCAGCACCGCGGCGACATCGGTGCGATACCCCAGCAGCCGCAACCGCTCCCCCAGACCCGCCGCCCGCAGCAGCGCCAGCATGTCGCCGCCCCGGTCGGACTCGAGCCGTTCGCCCACGACCCATAATTCCGCCTCCGGCACGTCCTGCATCGCCGCCGCCAGTTCGGGATAACCCTTGTGGCGCACGAGGCGGGACACCGCCACGATCACCACCCTTTCTGCCGGCACGCCCATCGCGGCGCGCAGACGGGCGCGGGCGGCGGGATCGGGGCGGTAGACGGCGGGATCGCGGCCGTTGCGCACGGACACCGCGCGGCGGCTGATCCACAGGCGGCGCGCGTCGCGGGCTTCCTCGTCGGACACGGTCAGGAACACGTCGGTGACCCGTGCCGCGAGCCATTCCATCGCGAACCCCGCCGCCCGGCGCAACGGATTGCCGGGGGAATTGAACCAGAATCCGTGACAGGTGCAGGCGATGCGCGGCACCCCCGCCCACCACGCCGCCATGCGCGCCAGGAAGCCGCTGATCGGCATGTGGGCGTGTACAAGGTCTGGTTTCTCGGCCCGGAACAACGCGACCAGGGCCCGGAACGCGCGCCAGTGGGCCAGGGGGGACATCCGCCGCTCGAACGGGATGGCGATGATCCGGAAGCCTTCCGCGCGCGGGATGTCGAGGAATTTGCCCTCCGCGCAGGCCCCGGTCACCTCATGGCCGCGCGCGCGGATGTCCCGCATCAGCGGCAGCAGGAACTGACGCAGCGAGAAATCGACGTTGGTGATCTCGATGATTTTCATGAGATGCGATCCGCTGGCACGCTCCACTGGCCCGCTCACCCGGCCCGGTGGATCGCCCATTTCACATGCTGCGGCCCGTCCGCGTGCCCGGTCAGTACCACCTGCATGGCGGGCCGCGCCTCCCCCGAGCCAAGGTAGATGCTTTCCTCCAGCGTCATTCCGGCGCCATCGGCGCGCAGGATCCAGCTTCCCCCGGCCCGCAGCCGCATCAGCACCGAGGCGCCATCGGCCTGCGGCGTCACCTGCACGGACGGGTGCAAATGGAAGCGCAGGGTGAAGGGCTGTGGCGCCGCGGCCTCGATCACGTCCTCGCCGCGAATGTCCTCGCCGCTTTCGGACAAATACAAACGGCGGCGATGGATGGCGCCGAAGGGTTTGAGCCAGCCATCGTGCTCGACCTCCAGCCAATGGGCGCCATTGGCCTCCTGGCGTTGCGCCTTGACGTTCACCGGGCGGCGGCCCAGTCCGATGGGTTTGAGTTCGCTGCTGTTGGTGTCGCCGATGACCAGGGTGGAGTGCGCCGCGGTGGCGCGGGCGGCGTCGTGCCAGTGCTGGCCCCCGGCGGGAAAGGCCCCGACATTGACGATCATCCGGTCGCGCCCCACCGATACCTCCATCGACAAGGTGCCCGCATGGGCCAGACGATCGAGTTCGGGCGGCGGCGGCGCCCCGGCATCGATGATCAGCACGGTGCGCCCAGCTTGCAGGCGCTGGAACCCGCCCTCGTTGGTGGCGGAGGGCGCGCGGCTGCCGCGGCCCGCCTGGCTCAGCACCAGGTCGATCAGCCCGCTGGTTTCCTCCCCGCCGCCATTGAACAACGCCAGCCCGCCATCGCCATGGCGCATGGCGCGCAGCACCGGCGCCATGCGCTCGATCGTCTGCGCCAGCACCGGCGGCGGCTGGGTCTGGCCCGCCTGCAACAGCGCGCGGATCTCGGTCATGTCCTGCAACGCGGCCAGTTGCGTGCCTGGCCCCCGCTCCACATGGCACCCATCCGCCAGCACCTGCCGCGCCACCTCCCTGGGCAGGAACTTCAGGGCGCGGCTGAGGAAACCGTTATGCTCCGGCAGCGCCACGGCGGCGGCGATCAGCCCCTTGAACGCGGTCAGCGCGCGGGAATCGAGATCGTCGGCCGGCAGCGCCGCGGCGAGGCTGCGCGCATCGGCCACCAGACGCGCCATCAGCTTCTGACGGAACGGATCGTCGGCGGTGGCGGCGAAGAAATCGTAATGCCCGAGCCATGCCGTGATCCGCGCGCCCGCCACGTCGGGACGCCGCGTGATCGCATCGGACGGCGGCGCGGCGATCCACTCACCCACCAGGGCCCGTGCCAGCAGCCGCGCCGGATCGGTGCCAAGCGCGCGCAGATGCCGCAGCCAGGTAAACCCATGCGCGTTGGTCAGCAGCGCGGCGGTCCCCGTGAGGCTGTTCCATTCGCCCGGCCGCAGCGGCATCACGCCACCGCCGAACGCCAGCTCCCCCTTCAACAACCGCGCGCCGAGGGTGATGTCGCCCGGCCAGGGATCGCGCACCGGCTGGGTGGGCGCGTCCGGCACCCGCGCGAAGCGCGGCAGCGGCAGACGCGCCATCACCTGACGCGCCCCCCGGATCAGCCGCGTGCCGCTCATGCGTTCAATCCACGCGAGTCCGCGCGGGTGACGGGCGATTCGGGGGTATCCGTCCGGTGGACAGCCGCTCCGGGCATGGCCGATCCGGAAATGGCTGATCCGGGGACGTTCGATCCGGGGGCGTTCGATCCGGGGACGTTCGATCCGGAAATGTCCGGCCCTCCCCGCAACGCGCGGATCGCGGCGGCGCGATCCGGGGCGGCGAACACCGATGTCCCGGCGATCAGCGTGTCAGCGCCCGCCGCCACCACCTCAGCCGCCGTCGCGGGCGTGATGCCGCCATCGACGGCCAGCGCGATCACGCGCCCCGAGGCGTCGATCATCCGGCGCAGCGCCGCGATCTTGGGTAATTGCGAGGGAAGGAATCGCTGCCCCCCATATCCTGGACTGACCGACATCACGAGCACGATGTCGGCCAGATCGAGCAGCCATGCAACACTTTCAATCGGCGTGCCCGGATTGAGCACCACGCCGGCCTTCTTCCCCAGCGACCGGATCAGTTGCAGCGTCCGGTGCGGATGCGGTCCCGCCTCGGGATGGATCGAGATGTGATCGGCCCCCGCCTCCGCGAACGCCGCGATGAACGGATCGGCCGGGGTAATCATCAGATGCACGTCGAACGGCAACGCCACATGCGGGCGCAACGCCTGCAACACCAACGGCCCAAAGCTGAGGGTGGGCACGAAATGCCCGTCCATCACATCCAGATGCAGCCAGTCGGCGCCCGCCCGCGCGATCGAAGCGGCCTCCTCGCGCAGCCGTCCAAAATCCGCGGCCAGCAGGCTTGGCGCGATGACGATGCGGGGTTTGCTCTGTGCGGTCATGGGGAATGATCTGGCACCGGGCGCGGCGCGGCACAAGGCGGATCGCGAGGACCGATGGCGGCGCCTCCTGGGCAATCGTCTCAATCGGGACCAGGGAAGGACGGTCACATGACTGGGCGGGAAGCGATTTCGGGGCCAGTGTCCGTCTGGAAACTCCGCGTGTGTCCATGGCGCCGGAAGGATTTTCACCACGGAGTTAGCCACCTGGCGCGGCGTGTGTCAGAAAACGCGGCGGAGCATGGCGCCGGTCACAACGGCACGCCGGCCAGATCGCGGCTGGTGCGGATGGTTTGCAGGGTCTGCACCCGGCTGACCGTGGGCAGCCCGGTCAGGCGCTGGGTCAACTGATTCTCATGCGCGGTGTCGCGGGCGACGAAGCGCAGCAGGAAATCGCCACCGCCCCGGATCATGTGGCATTCCCGCACCTCGGGCCAGGAGGCGACCAGGTGCTCGAACGCGGACAGCACCGCGTCCTTCTGGCTGTCGAGGCCGACGATCGCGAACACCGTGATCTCCCACCCCAGTTTCCGCGGGTCGGTGTCGGCGTGATAGCCGCGGATGACCCCGGCTTCCTCCAGCGCCCGCACGCGCCGCAGACACGGCGGCGCCGACACCCCCGCGACACGGGAGAGGGCGATGTTGGTGATCCGCCCGTTTTCCTGCAAAGCCGCCAGGATACGCCGGTCGATGGCGTCCAGATGGGTCGTCGTTTCCGGCGCTGGCACTGGCATGTCCTTGGTGATCGCGGTCTGGCTGAGCTTTAGTGTATTGGCCATCCCGCCACGGGCAAAGGGGGCACATGCCCTTCCGGGCGATACACGGCCAGAGACCGGCGTTATTTTCATGACCTCGGCCGCGCTGTCAAAACGCCGCCCTTTGAAAGTGTCCGCGCGATCCGCGGGTGGAAGGGCTTTCACCACGGAGAGCACGGAGAACCAAGGCTTTCACCACGGAGAGCACGGAGAACCACGGAGGCGCACGGAGTTTCCTTCATGGCGCCAGCCATGGGACGCGCACGGCACAACAATGTTTTCCTTCTCCGTGGTCCTCCGTGGTTCTCCGTGCTCTCCGTGGTGAAAACCCTTCCACCCGCGCGGACACAGGCCCGCTTTCCGGATGGACCCCAAGGAAACGCGGATGAAAAGGATTACAGCGGGATCGCCAGCAAAGTATCGAAGCGCTGACTGTCGCAGACCACGATACGCGTGGCGTAACGCCACACCCCCGCCGTGTCACGGCGCACCTCGTCCTGGTACAGCCCGGCCGCGAACACGTCCATCTGCCCCTCACGCATGGTGCGAACGACCAAAAACGGCGTTTCCACCCGCGCCCAATCCCCCTCCTGGGCCGTGATCAGCGGCAGGCTCAGGATGTGGCGGTACCGCTGACGCTCGTAGATGTTGGCCTCACGCAAGGCGGAGACACGGTCGATCAGCATCGCGCGCGTGTCGGCGTAGATGATGCCCGCCTGATAGCCCTTGGCGACATTGTCCGCCGTGGTGATCTTGTAGAGGCACTGCTCCAGGAAGAACCCCGGCCATTCCTCCAGCCGGCCGGCGTCGATCGCGGCGGCGCAGGCCGCGTTCAGGGTGGCGATCTCGAACAGCATGGTGGGATCGGTCATGGTTTCAAACATCCCCTCACACCCCCATGTGCGCCCGCCACGCCTTCCAAAATCCTCGCACGGAAGCCTCGGTCGCCCGTGTCCCGGATGTCGCGGCATCGGCGCCGCCCATTTCCACCACCGATGTTTCCCGGCCCGCCGCCGCGATGCCGCGTTGGACGAAGCCGCCGACCGCGCCATCCTCCATCGACACGAGGCCCGCCGGACCCGCGAGGTTGCCCTGTTTCAACCGCATCGCGCGCAATTCGGGCGTGTCGTCGGCGAAACCGATATAGGTCCAGTTGAGGTCCATCTTGTCCACGCCGCGCGGCACGATCTGGCGCACCGCCAGCGCGTTGTGGATCTGTTGCAGGATGAAGCCCGGAAAAACCGATAATATCTGCAACTGGATGTCATCGTTGAACTCGGCCACGGAACGCAGGAACGAGGGATCCTGCAACTGGAACTCCGGGTTGTCGGCGCGCATCCCGGCGTAGGAATCGTCCGGTCCCTGCGCCGCCGCCAGCGTCGTGCTGGCGTGCGCGACCCCGTTCTCGCTCACCATCACCCCGCCGCCCTGGCTGAGCCGGGTGATGCGGAACGTGGTGAAAAACGTGTGCAGCAAACTCGCGTGGTACGTGTCGCGCACGTTCTCCATGTAGAGTTTCCAGTTGCACGGCAGCGGTTGCGTGAACCGGCCGATCACCTCGATCTTCTTGTGCAGCACACGGCGCAGGCGGGCCAGCACCTCTGGCCCCATGTACACCGCGAAATCCGGCGCGTCCTGGGCCAGCGTGCCGAACACGAGGCCGCTTTCCACGGTGAGGCGCAGTTTGCGCGGGCCGTGCGCCTCCATTTGAAAGTCATCGGGCATGCCGCCCTTGCCGTTGACGCCGTGACGGAAGGCGATCGATTTCAGGTTGCCGCGCAGATCGTACCGCCAGGCATGATAGACGCAGTGGAAATCCTTGCCCTTCCCCTCATCGTCGAGGCAGATCAGCGCGCCGCGATGCGCGCACCGGTTCTCGAAAGCAACGATTTCGCCATCCTCGGCACGGGCCACCACGACGGGCATGGCGCCCATCGTGGTGGTGCGCCACGTTCCCGGCTCCGGCACATCGACCTCCAGGCAGAGGTAATGCCAGGCCGGGCCTTCAAACAGCCGCGCCTGTTCATCACGCGCGACTTCCTGATCGCGGTAAACCCAGTAGGGCACGCGTGTCAGGCCCAGGGGCCAGACGCGGACTGGCGGATCGTGAGACATTTGATCCATCGCACCCTCCCTGGGTTCGCGCGTGTTCAGAGTTTGGTCGATGCGCGGGACAACAGCTTCCACTCCCCGGCCTGTTTTTGCCAGTTCATCAGGATGTGCAGATTGGTGGCGCTTTTCTGGCCATCGGCGACGGCCTGGCTTTCGGCCAGCCAATGGAAGCGCACGATCGCGAGATCGCCAACGACGCGGATCGAGGGGTCTTTCCACTCCAGCGACAGGATTTTCGATTTGCCGTTGGTGGCGTTGGCGACGAAAGTGGCCTTGTCCTCGACGCGGCCATCGGAGTGACTGTAGCTCAGCTCCGGCGCGGTGAGCGCGGTGAGCACTTTCGCGTCGGCCGCCATCTGACCGGCGCGAAACGTCTCGACATTCTTCGCGACCGCTTCCTCATCGGCCGTCCGGGCGAAGGCCGGAGCCTTGCCCAGAAGACCCAGGGCTGCGAGGCCAAGCACCGGCAACGGCGCGGCCAGAAGACGGCGGCTGATTTTCATTGGGGTTTCCTCCATTTTTTTTGTTCAGATATCAGTCTTTGTAGTCAGGCTCCTTGCGGTCGAGGATCCGCTTCAACGCGGCGAAATGCCAGGCATGGTTCGGTTTTCCGCCGTATTTATGCGAACTCGCCTTGTATTCGCTCAGGGTGTGGTCGATGACGGGCTGGGGGATGTGTTTCAGCGGACGCCCGGTCCACATGGCGTAAAGCTGCACCTGTGCCACACGTTCCACATAATACAGCCGGTCATAGGCTTCCGAGACCGAATTGCCCACGGTGGCGACGCCGTGATTGGCCATCATCAGCACGGTCTTGTCGCCCATCACACCCGCGAGACGCTCGCCCTCGGCCGGATCGAACGCCGGGCCGGTGTAGATGTCGTCATAAGCGGTGTGCATCAGCGTGCCGAGTTCAGTCTGGCCGATCGGCAAAATGCTTTGATCCTCCAGCCGCGACAGCGCGCTCGCGTAGGGCATGTGGGTGTGGAACACCGCCGCCGCTTTCAGGTTCAGGCGATGGATCGGGGCGTGGATGCAATAGGCGGAGCGTTCGACCTCCCCTTCCCCGGCCAGTTGGGTGCCGTCATAGCCGATTTCCATCAGGCAGCTCGCGGTCACTTCCGACCAGTGCAGCCCGAACGGAATTTGGTAATAGCGATCGTTGGCGCCGGGCACGCGCAGAGTAAGATGGTTGAAAATCCCTTCGTTGAGCCCGTGCATCACGGCGAGGCGATGCGCCGCGGCGAGGTCCACGCGCGCCTGCCAGCGCGTGTCGGACAGGCTGAGTTCAGCGGTTTCAATTGACTCCAACGGCATGGG
>JAYVCG010000671.1:0-3408 GCA_043750075.1 Acetobacteraceae bacterium
ATGGGGCTGAAGGGGCTGGAACTGTCCTGCTCGTGGGACATGGAGCCAATGTGGCACCCGAGCTGGGAGCCGATGTGGACAGCCGTGGCCGACGTGCAACTGCCGCTGCACTTCCACACCTTCCCCACCACCGCGCCGCGCGCCCGCGAAATGGCCGAGGCGAAATACCGCCGCGCCGCCATGTTCACCGGCGTCTCGGCGTTCCAGATGGGGCTGATCCACATCCTCGCCGCCATGATGGGTGCTGGCGTGTTCGAGCGGCATCCGAATTTGCGCGTCTCGTTCGGCGAGAGCGGCATCGGCTGGATCCCCTACGCGCTCGACCGCATGGATTTCGAGTTCGAGGACCGGTTCCGCGACCTGATGAAGCTGAAACCGTCCGAATACTGGCAGCGCCAGTGCAAGGCGACGTTCCAGTACGACGTGATCGGCCCGAAGCTGATCAACATCAATAACCTGATGACCACGGAAACGCTGATGTGGGGCTCGGATTACCCGCACACCGATGGGATCTGGCCGGAATCGACGAAATACATCAACGAGCAGTTCGCCGGTCTGTCGGCGGAAGACATCCACAAGATCACCTGCACCAACGCGGCGAAATTCTATAATCTGACGAATTGATCGCGTGATGTCCGCCGCGCATGGGCCGGGTTTTCCCCCGGTCCCCGCGCGGCGGTTTCGTTTCGGGAAATGGATGATGCGGGCCGATGGCCGATACCCCGCGCGCGCATGGCGGAAACCGCTTTCAAGGATATTCTCATGAGAGAATTCGACCGTGTGACCCGCGATCCGGCCGTGATGGGTGGCAAGGCATGCATTCGCGGCACCAGGGTCACGGTGGGCATGATCGTCAACCAGATCGGGGAAGGCAGGAGCATTGATGAGGTTTTGTCCGATTATCCCTATCTCGCGCGGGAGGATGTTCTTCAGGCGCTCCGCTACGCCGCCTTCCTGGTGGAAGACAGGGAAATCGATCTGGCCTCCGCATGAAACTGCTGCTGGACGCCAATCTGTCGCCGCGCTGGGTCGATCTGCTGAATCGTGAGGGCTTCGAGGCAACGCACTGGTCAGCGGTTGGGCCGGGCGATGCGCCTGACTCAGCCATCATGGCTTTCGCCAGGACAGGCGGTCATGTCGTGCTCACGCATGATCTGGATTTCGGCGCGGCGCTGGCATTTACCCTGGAAACCGGCCCGAGCGTCGTGCAAATTCGCGGCAGGAAAATCAATCCTGATGTCATTGGAATTATCGTTGTTCGTTCGTTACGGCAGGCCAGCCGTGAACTGGGCGCGGGGGCCTTGTTGACGATCGACCCTGGCGGAACGCGTCTACGTCTGTTGCCGCTGCGCCGTGACGGACGGCATGAATGATGATTTCCATGTCCGTGGCTTCGTAGAAGACCAGATCAGGGTATGGCGATGCCGTCATGCGGCGAATGGCGGGATCGTTCGCGCGGGTGCCAATGTGGGGATGCCGCGGCAGCAGATCGATGACCATCTGAACACGGCGCGCGCCTCGTGGCGAATGGGTGGCGATATGGTCAAGAATTTCTTCAAGGTCAGCAAGAGCCGGAAGAGTGTAGCGTATTCTCACAATCCGTGTTTGCCCCACACCGCGCGCACCTGCTCCTCCGTCGCGAACGCGCCGCGCGCGGCGGCGGCTTTCGAGAGCGCGATGGCCTCCTGCTCAGCCTGTGTCAGCGTCGCGGGCGGGGCTTCATCCTCTGTCCCCGTGAGTTGGAGGACAACACGGGCAATGGCGTCCTGAGCCTCGGGCGGAAGGCCCCGCGCGGCTTCGAGTGCCTGATCGAGAAGCCTGGTCATCGCTGGATGATAACAGGCGGCGGCCTGGGGAGCAATTTTTGGTCTGGCTCAGAATAACATGGTAGGATGAGGCATGGATTGGTCACACAGCCCAGATGTTGAACGCATTCCCGGCAAGGTCTCCGGCGCCTGGCTGGTCAAGGGCACGCGCCTTCCGGTCGAGGCGATCCTCATTCACGCGGGTGAATATACGCCGGAAGAAATCGCGAACGATCTCTTCCAGGGCATCACGCCTGAAATCGTGAGGCGAATCCTGGCGTTCGCGGAGGCGCATGCCTCGTCTCCTGCTTGATGCCAATCTGCCGGTCGGCCTGCGTGCCGTCCTTACCGGTCATGAGGTTGTCACGGCGTTCGAGGCGGGGTGGAACACGCTGGTGAACGGCGACCTGATCGCTGCCGCGGAAACCGGCGGGTTCGACATGCTCATCACCGCGGACCAGAATGTGCGCCATCAGCAAAACCTCAGTGGCCGGAAACTGGCGCTCGTGGTTTTGACGACGAACCACTGGCCCACCATTCAGGCAAGCGCGGACCGGGTTGTTTCCGCTGTGAACGGAGCATCGGCAGGAAGTTATCAGACGGTGCTGTTTGACCGCCCGGTGTTGAGGAGGCGGGTTTTCACTCCATTGCCGCCTTCACCCCAGGACGGATGATCGCACGGGAGCGCGTTGCATGAGATTTACTCGTATTCACGGCACGGGCCAGTTCCTTGACACCGCTTGTGTGAGCGATGCACGCCGTGGTGGCGGTTCACGAGGCAGAATAAGAGACAGAGTTATGAAACATGTGACTTCTGGTTTTCATTGAATTGACATTCCGTTCCAAAACCTACCATTTGTGCGACGCTGAACTATTATCGTTCTCCTGTAATTGACATCAATGGAAAACCAGAGCGTAGCTACCAAAGAGGCACCCAAGCATTGGTGCAAGCCAGGGTTGGAATGCCACCGCGACAAAATTGGAGTGGGACAATGCCGGAACAGACTTCAGGCGCGGCCTTTTTTCAGGACGCCACCGCTTATGAGCACCTGATGGGGCGGTGGAGCCGCCGACTGGCTCCGTCGCTGATTCAATTCGGGGGCTTCGCTGATGGCGAACGTGTGCTGGATGCGGGCTGTGGCACCGGTTGTCTGACCCTCGCGCTTCCAGGTTTCGCCAATTTCGCGTCAATCACCGGCATTGATATCACGGAGCCATATATCGCGGCTGCCCGGGCCTCCAGCACGGACCCTCGGGTCACGTTCGAAATTGGTGATGTCCGCGCCTTGCCCTATCCCGACGCGGCGTTTGACCGTGCCTACTCCAGCCTTGTTTTGCACTTTCTCCCCGATGCCGCGCGTGCCGTCGCCGAAATGCTGCGTGTGGTTCGCCCAGGGGGCATGGTCACCGCCACGGTCTGGGATAATTATGGCGGCCAGCTTTTCTCGCGCATCATGTGGGATATCGCCGGGGTGCTCGATCCGGACCTGGAGAGGCCATATTTCCGTCCGCTCAACGGCCCTGGCGAGTTGGATGCGATGTGGCGGGCAAGCGGGTTCATCGATGTGGAAGAGACCAACCTCCTCATTCGGATGGATTATCA
>JAYVCG010000672.1:0-5392 GCA_043750075.1 Acetobacteraceae bacterium
GTTGCTCCAGACGGGGCCGCTCCAGACAAAAGCACTTTTTCTTCCCCTCCACCCGCACCGGCCATCTTACAAACCATCTTGTCTTCATCTGTGTTCATCATCTTCAGGAAAATGCGTCTCTCACCCATGACGCCGGTAAGAACTTTCCCCCAAACCGGCTTCACGAAGTGCCGCGCGGACACGGCATAAGCCCGTTCGCACGACAGTCCCGCGCACCCGAATGACCACGTGGCCTCAAGCTCACGCATCCGCGCCGTGGCACGGCAAGGACCGCCACGGATACACGGAAAACGCCCCGTGCGTTCAAGGAAGCCTCCCTGGTGAGGCTTGCATGTATCGTGGTCCAGACTCCCGCGCCCGGTACCGCCCACAAGCCTCGGCGCCCCCGCCCTTGCACACTCCCCGCGACGCCCGATAGCCTGCCTCAAGGCGGGACATCCACCCAGGAAAGGCCGGATCACAGCATGAGCGCGACACAGGCGATCGAGAACACACCAGACACGGACACGGTGGCGGCATATGACGCGATCGTCATCGGCGCCGGGATTTCCGGCATGTTCATGCTCCACCGCCTGCGCGAACTGGGGATGACGGCGCGGGTGTTCGAGGCGGGCACGAATGTCGGCGGCACCTGGTACTGGAACCGCTATCCCGGCGCGCGTTTCGATTCCGAAAGCTGGACCTATGGCTATTCGTTCTCCGCTGAATTGTTACGGGAGTGGGACTGGAAAGAACATTTCTCGCCCCAGCCCGACACGCTCGAATACCTCAACCATGTCGCCGACAAATTCGCCTTGCGCCAGGACATGCAATTCCACGCCACGGTCAAGGCCGCGCACTGGGACGACGCGGCCAATCAGTGGACCGTGACGCTGGAAAGCGGCCAGCGGGCGCGGGCGCGATTTCTGATCAGCGCGGTCGGCATCCTGTCAGCGCACACGCTGCCCGCCATTCCGGGCCGGGAGAGCTTCCGTGGCCCAGCCTGGCACCCGGCGCGCTGGCCGCACACGCCGGTGGATTTCACCGGCAAACGCGTCGGCGTCATCGGCACTGGCGCCACGGCGATCCAGGCGATCCCGGAAATCGCCAGACAGGCCGCGCACCTGACGATCTTCCAACGCCGTCCCAACTGGGCCGCGCCGTTGCACAATGCCCCCATCGGCAAGGCGGAGATGGAAGAAATCAAGACCCGCTATGAGGAAATCCATGCCCGTTGCGCCGAAACCCCAAGCTGGTTCATCCATGAAGCCGACCGCCGCCGCACCATGGACGTGCCGCCAGAGGAACGCGCGGCGTTCTGGGAAAAGCTCTACGCCGAACCGGGCTTCGGCATCTGGATGGGCAATTTCCGCGACATCCTGACCGATGAGACCGCCAACGCCGCGATCAGCGCCTTCATCGCCGGAAAAATCCGCCAGCGCGTGAAAGACCCGAAGGTCGCGGATAAATTGATCCCAAAAGACCACGGTTTCGGCACTCGCCGCGTGCCGCTGGAAAGCGGCTATTTCGAAACCTTCAATCGTGACAACGTCACACTGGTCGATGTCATCAACGACGAGCCGATCGAATGCATTACCCCAGAGGGCGTCAGGACGGCACGGCGGGACCATCCCTTCGACATCCTGATTTACGCCACCGGGTTCGATGGCGTGACCGGCGCTTTCGATCGCATCGACATTCGCGGCCCAGGCGGGGTGCGGCTGAAGGACGTGTGGGCTGATGGTCCGCGCACCTGTCTGGGCCTGCAACCGGACGGTTTTCCCAATTTGCTGATGGTACTGGGTCCGCACACCGCGCGCGGCAACATTCCCCGCGCGATCGAGCATGGCGTGGAATGGCACACCGGCTTGTTGCGCTTCATGCGGGCACACAACCTCACGCGCGTGGAAACACGGCCCGAACAGGTGGCGGAGTGGACTGAGACCGTCATCAAGGCGTCCGAGGCGCTGCTCTCCAGCAAGGTCGATTCCTGGCAGACCGGGGTGAACCGCAACGTGGAAGGGCGCACTGTCCGCCGGGTGCTTGGTTACAACGGAAACGGCATGCATTACCGGCGCAAATGCGAGGAAGTGGCCGCGGGCGGCTATCGGGAATTCGCGTTCCGGTAGCGGCGCGGATCAGGATTGGGCACGGTCAGGATTAACATGGGGGCCATGTCCTTTCCCCGCGCGCCTCTCGCGTGGTTCAGACCCTGGTTCCGTCCCACGCCAGGGACGCATCCCGGAACGGGCTTTTTCCAGGAGGGCACGGTGATGTGTGGTTCCGCCGCATTGTTCTCACGCGGAAAAAGATGTGTGACTGTTGTAAGGTCGAGCCGGGGCATGAGGGTGGAGGACGGTCCTTGCCATGAACCTGACCGGAAACCGCTTACGACGGCGCCTGGGCACAGGCGGGCGAGTCACGCACAACCCGGAACAGCGCGGCGAAGTCGTTGCGCGCCACCAGGACAAGGCAGCGCGGAACGAAGTCCACCAGCCTCGCGTCCGCTCCGGTTTCCAGCATCAGGGCGAAATCGAACGCGTGCAGTGCCTTTATTCCGTTGTCCGGGTCAGCCATGAGGGCGGCGTAAGAGGGAATGCCGCGCGCCTCACGCGCCAGGCGGACATAACCGGGCCGCAAACGGATCGGCTGTTGCGCCGGATCGGCGAACAGGCCCTGCCAGAACGCGCCATGCTCGATCAGCAGCAGCGCGGATAAATGCCAGTTGGTGCTCAGTCCGTTGGAAAGCCTCCGGCCGCGCGGCGTGGTGTCCGGGCCGTTGGGGGGTGTGTCGGGTGGATTGTCCGCCTGGTAAACCCTGGCCCCAGGCGGGACGGAGGCGATGACGGCGCGCACATCGGCGAGGTCGCGCCGTTGTTCAGCCCACACGTCCGCCACGATGGCCATCCGCGCGCAGAACAGGACGGCGAGGCAGGTGGTGGCCAGCCGGCGGTGGGGCAGACGCACCGGGTCGATGACGGCGAACAGCAGGAAGCCGAGCATGATGGCGATGCGGGTGTCGAAAAAACTCGTGCTCTTCAAGGCGAACGGCGCCGCGGCATACAGGAGCGCGAGCACCACGACGGCCAGGAGCGCGCGCGGCGCCAGGACGAACCAGCCCGCCATCAGGCCCAGGGCGGCGGCTCCGTAGAGGGTCAGGGCGGTGATCATGTCGAGGGAGAAATCATAATTGATGAAAGGGCTGGCCATCTGCACGAGTTTGTCGTGCGGGCTCAGCCAGCGCATCGCGGCGGGCGCGTCGCGCAGTTCGGTCAGCAGCGAAAGCAACACGGGACCGGCGAGGACCGGCAGCAGCGCCACCGCGCGGGCCAGCACCCAGCCGCGCCGCATGGCATGGGCCTCGGCGCTGGCGATCAGGATCAGGAAGAAGGCCACGCCCATCAGATGGCAGAAGAACAGCACGATGGACGCGGCGGTGGCGGCGGCGATTGTCGCGCGGGGATGGCGCTCACGCCAGGCCATCCAACCGGCGGCGAACAGCATCGCGAGACCGCTGCTGATCTGCCAGTTCAGGAAGCCCAGCAGAAAGGTGCTGCCATAAGCGGCGAGACCGGAGGCCAGCGGCCAGAGGGAGCGCCGTCCGAACAACGCGCGGTGCAAAACGATGACACCAGCCAGGTTGAGCAGCAGGACGCCCCCCAGCAGGCAGCGCCCGGCGACATGCGCGGGCAGCAGGCGCAGCAGCGGTGGACCGATGAGGTCGATGGCCAAATTCGGGATGATCGTCCAGTGCGGGGTGAAGATGGGGCCCAGTACCGGGTCGTCAGGCCCGGCGGCGAGCAGCACCAGCCGGGCCAGATGGTTCGGATAATCCAGAATGGGAGGCATGTCCGTGATTAGCAGCGGGGCGAGCAGAAGGACGGCCAGCACCGCCAGCGCCGCCCGCCACGCACCGCGCCCAATCATCGCCCAGTACCCTTCAATCGGCCGGACCATGACGATCAAAGAAAACACGCGCGAAAAATAACACTCTCATTGTGAAGTCCGCCGTCTCACGCGCGGCCGGCTGACCCGCCTGTGCGCTTCGCCAGGCCCGCCGCATCGCTGAGGAACGAGGGACGGAGGACACTGGAGCCAGCCTGCGGCGTGGACGGCTCTCTGATACCGTGAAAGCGTTTGGAGCATGCCCCCGCGAGCACGAGCCGCGCGACAAGAATAAAAACCAATCGCCACCCTACTCAATCACGATCCGCGGCCCCGCCGCCACCGGCTTCGACACCTTCTCCCACACCAATCGTGCCAGCGCGTCATAAGCCTTCGCCGCCTCCCCATCCGGTTGCGACGCGGCGATCGGCGTCCCCGCGTCCGAGGCCGTGCGGATGTCCAGCAGCAACGGGATCTCCCCCAGAAAGGGAATGCCAAGCCGGTCGGCCTCGATCCGCGCGCCGCCATGGCCGAAGATGTCGGACTGGTGGCCGCAGTTCGGGCAATGGAAGAAACTCATGTTCTCGACCAGGCCCAGTACCGGCACGCGGGTTTTCTCGAACATCTTCACGCCCCGGCGGGCGTCGAGCAGCGCGATGTCCTGCGGTGTGGAGACGATGACGGCCCCGGTCAGGGTCACGCGCTGCGCCATGGTCAGTTGCGCGTCGCCGGTGCCGGGCGGCATGTCCACCACCAGCACATCGAGCGCGCCCCAGTGCACCTGGCCCATCATCTGCTCCAGCGCGCCCATCACCATGGGGCCGCGCCAGATCATCGGCGTTTCCTCGTCCACCAGGAAGCCGATCGACATGCAGGACAGGCCCCATGCCTGAAGCGGGATCATCTTCTCGTTCCGCACCTCCGGCTTGCGGTGGATGCCGAGCATCCGCGGCAGGCTGGGACCGTAAATATCCGCGTCGAGCAGCCCGGTCTTCAGCCCCTGACGGGCGAACGACACCGCGAGGTTCACCGCCACCGTCGATTTGCCCACGCCCCCCTTGCCCGAGGCCACGGCGATGATCGCCTTCACCTCCGGCAGCAGCAACGGCGCCTTGGGTCCGCCCGGCCCGGCGCCCGGACCCGAACCAGAACCAGAACCAGCGCCACCCGCCGGGCCATGCGCGTGGCCATGGCCGTGCGCCGCCGGACCAGGCCCAGAGGCGCCTGGACGCGGATTGCCCTGACGCGCGGCGGGCGACGAGGCGGGGGAGGGGCCTTTGTGCGCCGTCAGCACCGCGGTCGCGTTGGTCACGCCGGGCTGGCGCATCAACAACGCCTCCGCTTCCCGCCGCACTGGCTCCATCGCCGCCGCCTGGGCGCGGTCGGTCAACAGCGTGACCTGAACGAGGCCATCGCGGAGTTGCACTCCCTCCACCAGACCCGCGGACACGATGTCGCGCCCGGAGGCGGGGTCCTTGATCGCGCGCAGCGCCTCGCGCAACGCGTCCGTGGACGGTGTCGCCATTTC
>JAYVCG010000673.1:0-5545 GCA_043750075.1 Acetobacteraceae bacterium
TCCTGGTGAGGCTGCCGCTTTGATCTGTCCGTGTGGCAGACATTGTTCGACAGCCTGGCCGGTAAGAACTTCATGATCGTCGCCGTGGCGGAGGAAGGCCTTGGCCCCGAAGCGTCCCGCCCCTGGATCGAGCAGGCGGCGCCCCAATACTGGAACCTGATCGACCAGGACCACCGCCTCGCCGAATTGTACGGCATGGTCAACGTGCCGCAATGCGTCTGGATCGACGAGACGGGGCGGATCGTGCGCGGCCCGGAAACCACTGGTTCGACCGACCATTTCCGCCAGATGGACCTCGCGACCCGGACCATGGCGCCGGACCTCGTGGAGGCACGGACGGCGGCACGGGCACGCTACATGGACGCGGTGCGCGACTGGGTGCTGACCGGCCGTCACGCGCTGGAGGAAGACGCCGCCCGCGCCGCCCTGCCGCGGGTGACGCCAGAAATCGCGCTGGCGCACGCGCATTTCCGGCTTGGCACCGTGCTGCGCCGGAACGGCAAGACGGCGGAAGGGGCGGCGCATCTGGCGGAGGCGAGCCGGCTGCACCCCGACTCGTGGAACATGTGGCGTCAGACGGCTGAGTTCGAAACCCTTGGCGGCGCCGGCGGCCCGGCGTTCTGGCAGCGGGTCCAGGCGCTTGGCGATCGGCCCTACTACCCGCCCCCCGATCTGCCGGGCGCGTAGGGTGATGGGAAGAACCCTGTCCGGATTTCCCTCCGGACGGGGTTCTTCCCGCGCCTCGCCCATGACACGCTTGCACCCGTGCCACGGAGCCCCAATCTGAGGAACGATGCCCTCCCTCAAGCTCGTCCTGTGCCTGTTCGTCGTGTTTTTCCTGTTGCCCCTCGTGGTTTCCGCCGCCATCTGGCGCATGGCGGGCGATGGCGCGAACTGGCAATCAGCAGATCGTTCGAGCGCGGGTCTGCTGCCCTCTCCGCGCACGCATCCGGACGCCGTGGTGCGGATTTTCGCCGCGCGGACCGTGCGCTGGCGTGGCATTTTCGCTGTCCATTGCTGGATCGTTCTGAAACCGGCGGGCGCCGCGTCATACACGCGTTACGATTACACCGCCTGGGGTGAGCCAATAAGGATGAACGCCTTCGAGCCGGACGGGCGATGGTTTGGCCGCGTGCCGGAAGTGGTGTTCGCCGCCGATGGCGCGGCCGCCTCGACCCTGCTCCCGCGCATGAGGACCGCCATCGAAGGCTATGCGTGGCGGAAACTGGGCGATTACCGGCCCTGGCCCGGCCCGAACTCCAACACCTTCGTCGCCGCCGTGATGGATGCCGTGCCGGAGATACGCACCGCGCTGCCCCCCACGGCGATCGGCAAGGATTTCCCCCACGATGGCCGGTGGCTGCGCCCAACCCCCTCCGGCACTGGCTTCCAACTGACCCTGGGCGGTTACGCCGGTCTGACCCTCGGCTGGATCGAAGGCCTCGAAATCAACGTACTGGGCGGCGTGATCGGCCTTGATTTCCGCCGCCCAGCGTTGAAACTCCCAGGACTGGGCCGCCTGGGCATGGCGTGATTGTTTCGCATGGAAGACACGCACTCCCTTCGACGCTTTCCCTGTACCGCTGCCCGCTTCATCACGGCGGACGCGGAGAGCATGCCCGCGCCGCGGGAGCGGCCTGCCTCCGTGTCCTCCGCCACTCCGTGTCCTCCGCGTGAAAAAGCGGACCTGGCGCCGGACACGGACATCGCATGAGGCGGCACACTGGCCTGGCGGCAGACTGGCTACTGGCTCATGGGAAAAACCCATTGCCCATGGCGGAGGCGAATGGTCTACTGACCGGCGATCCAACCGAAAGTGACCCAGCCATGAAACTGATGTGGTTTCACCTGATGCCGTACACGGAACTGCCGGAGGATTTCAAGGAAAAGCACCCCTCCGTCTGGGTCGATATCCATTCCTCGCTGTTCGATCCGAAGCGCGCGCATCTGATGTACAACGACTTCATGGACGAACTCGAATACGCCGCCGACCTGGGTTACGACGCGATCTGCGTGAACGAGCATCATTCCAACGGCTACGGCCTGATGCCCTCGCCCAACCTGATCGCGTCGTCGCTGGCGCGGCGGACCTCGGACGCGACGATCTGCGTCATGGGCAATTCCATCGCGCTGTACAATCCCCCGACCCGCGTGGCGGAGGAATTCGCCATGATCGACGTGATCTCCGGCGGACGGCTGATCGCGGGGTTCCCGGTTGGCACGCCGATGGACGATTGTTTCGCCTATGGACAAAACCCCAGTCAGTTGCGCGAACGCTATCTGGAAGCGCACGATCTGGTGATCCGGGCGTGGAAGGACAAGGACACGTTTTCCTTCAATGGCCGGTATAACCAGCAACGCTATGTCAACATCTGGCCGCGCCCGATCCAGCAGCCGCACCCGCCGATCTGGATCCCCGGCGGCGGCTCGATCGAGACGTGGCAATGGTGCGCGGAGATGGATTACGTCTACTGCTATCTGTCATATTACGGCCACAAGATCGGCAAGGCAACGATGGATGGGTACTGGGCCGAAATGGACCGGCTTGGCAAGGACCGCAATCCGTACCGCGCCGGTTTCGCGCAGACCGTCGCGGTGGCGGAAAGCCGCGATCAGGCGATGGACATGTATGGAGAAGCGGCGGAGTATTTCTTCGGCCGCTGCCTGCACATCGACCCGCGTTTCGCCGCCCCCGCCGGTTACACGACCGAGGCGACAATGCGCTTCGGCCTCACCAGCCAGGTCAGCGCCGCCGCCGCCAAATCGACGGCGCGGCCCACGGCGATCAAGGATCTGGTCGAGGCGGGATACGTCGTCATCGGCTCACCGAAGGACGTGACCGAGCAACTGGTCGAACTGGCGGAGAATCTGAACGTCGGCAATTTGATGCTGTTGATGCAGTTCGGCAACATGAACAAGGAGCTGACCCGCCACAACACGAAGCTGTTCGCCGAAAAAGTCATGCCCGCGCTGAAGAAATTCCAGAGTGAGTGGGAGCATCGCTGGTGGCCGAAACCGATGGAGGCCGCCGGCCGCGCCGCCGTTCCCGCCTACGTCCCGCCCGCGGCGGCGGCGGAGTAAACCCGCGTGCCCGCCACCACCTGTTGCATCGCGGGTGGCGGGCCCGCGGGGATGATGCTGGGATTGCTGCTGGCGCGGGCCGGGATCGATGTCATCGTGCTGGAGAAACACGCCGACTTCCTGCGCGATTTCCGCGGTGACACGATCCATCCCTCGACCATGGAGGTGATGCACGAGCTCGGGCTGTTACAGGACTTCCTGAAACGCCCTTACACCCCCACCGCGCGCCTCGGCCTTCAGATCGGCGAGGAATATCTGGAAGTCGCGGATTTTTCCCATTTGCCCGTGCAGTGCAAATTCATCGCCATGATGCCGCAATGGGAATTTCTGGATTTCATCGCCGGAGCCGCCAGGAAATACCCTTCGTTCCGCCTGATGATGCGCGCCGAGGCGACCGGACTGACGGAAACGGGCGGCGTCATCGTCCGCGTGCCGGAGGGGGAAATCACCATCAATGCCGAACTGGTGATCGCCGCCGATGGCCGTCATTCGACGCTGCGGGACGCCGCCGGGTTCAAGGTCACGGAATACGGGGCGCCGATGGATGTGCTCTGGCTGCGCCTGCCGCGCCACGCCGCGGACCGGTTTCAGTCCATGGGCCGGATCGGCGCGGGGAAGATGATGGTCGCGCTTGACCGCGGCGATTACTGGCAATGCGCCTGGGTCATTCCCAAGGGCGGGATCGAGGCCACGCGCGCCGCCGGTCTGCCCGCCTTCCGCGCCGCCATCGCCGCGATGATGCCCCGGTTCGCGGACCGGGTGGAATCATTACAAAACTGGGACGACATCAAACTGCTGACCGTCACGGTCGACCGGCTCAAGGAATGGAGCCGCCCCGGATTGTTGTTCATTGGCGATGCCGCCCATGCCATGTCGCCGATCGGCGGGGTCGGCGTGAACCTGGCGGTGCAGGACGCGGTCGCCGCCGCCAACATCCTGATCCCGAAATTCAAACAAGGCGGCGTCACGCCAGATGATCTGCGCGCGGTGCAGCGAAGACGGGAACCACCGACGATCCGCATGCAACGGTTGCAGGTTTTTCTTCAAAACCGTCTCATCTCCCCCGTGCTCGCCAGCACGGACATCCCCAAAGTGCCTTTCGCGCTGCGTTTGATGCAATGGCTGCCCATGCTGCGCCGTATTCCCGCGCGCGTGGTCGGCATGGGGTTCCAGCCAGAGCATGTGCGTTCCTGAGCATGCCCCAACGCTTTCCTGGCCCCGCCATCCGCTTTCTCACGAAGGGCGCGGAGGGGCGGAGTTCACCGAGGGCGAGCCAACCCGCCGCGCGGGCGGCTCTCCGTGTCCTCCGCCCCTCCGCGTCCTCCGCGCGAGATGGCGGGCCTGGCGAGCGGCACGGGCGGCTCAGAAGGCGCACTGTCTTTCGTTTGGCCAGGTTCTGATGGATACGCACCCCATGACCTTCGCACCCCCCGTGCCCGTGCCCCCCGCGCATCCCTTGCCCTTGCGCCCCTTCCTGCGCGCGATCCGGGAAAACGCGCTGACCATCTGGCCGGAGGCCGCGTATCGCGAACCGCGCATGACACGGCGCTTCCTCGGGCGCGTCACCGTCCTGCTCAACGACCCCGAAGCAATCCATCATGTCCTGGTGGAGCATCCCGCGCGCTATCGCCGCTCCCCCGCCTCGATCCGCATCCTGCGCCCGATCACCGGCCAGGGCCTGCTGCTGAGCGAGGGCGACGCCTGGCGGCTGCAACGGCGCACCATCGCCCCCGCTTTGGCGCCGCGGGTCATTCCGCTCCTGTGCCACCACATCCTCGCCGCGGCGCGGGACGCGCTGGACCCGGTCACGGACCAGCCCATCGACATGCTGGCGTTCATGCGGACCCTGGCGCTCGACATCGCCGGACGCACGATGTTTTCGTTGGAAACAAAACAATATGGCGCCGCCATGCGCCGTCTTTTGGATGAATTCGGCGAACGTTTCGCCCAACCCCATCTCCTCGACATGCTCCTCCCCCCTTCCGTTCCCACCCCCCGCGACTGGGCGCGCGCGCGGTTCAGCAAACGGTGGATGCGGCTGATCGAAACGATGATGGAGGACCGGCTCAGCGTTTCCGAAACCGCTGATGATACAAGGGATTTGTTTGGTTTGTTGCGGAATGCCCGCGATCCGGAAACCGGGGCCGGATTTTCTTCCACGGAACTGCGGGATCAGCTCGCCACGATGATTCTCGCCGGTCATGAAACGACCGCGGTGACACTGTTCTGGGCGTGCGTTTTGTTGTCTCAGTCCGGGGCGACACAGCACTGGATCGCGGAGGAAGTGGCCGGACTCGATCTGGCCGCGGAGGGTGTGCTGACAAAGCTGGTGCGCACCACCGCCACCGTCAATGAGACCCTGCGTCTGTTCCCGCCCGCCTTCACCGTGGTGCGCGAGGCAATCGCCGGGGACCGGATTGGCGCGCTGGTCTTGCCGCCCAGAGCCGTGGTGATGATCGCGCCC
>JAYVCG010000674.1:0-8917 GCA_043750075.1 Acetobacteraceae bacterium
CATTTATGCCTGCGTTTCGCGGGCGAGCACGAAGCCCACATGGCCGCCCTCGCCAAAATCCGCCTCTCCCTGGGCTGGTGAACCAGCATCCGGCGCCAGACCGGCGAAGGCGGTTTTCCCTCAACCGCCATGGCCCGGTTCGTCCGCACGATGACGGCGGAAGAAAACCAGCGGCGCTTCAAAAACCATGCTGGTCAAAGCGAGACGGCGCTGACTCGCTTTGACCGTGCGATGCCTCAGTTGGTGGCGAAGCAATAAAACAAACCGTTACCGCCCGTGCTTTTCAGGTCGTTCTGGCTGCACCCGCCATCCGGCCCGCGCGAGGGGTACGAGGTGTTCCACGATTTCGATTCCGCGTCGTCGCGCAATCCCTTGCGATCGATATGCCCGACCATCGCCGCGCCCTGGGTGCTGCTGGTCCGGTCCTCGGCCGGCGGGAATGCCTTGCCATCCGCCTGAGAACCGGTCAGCACATCATGATAATTCGGCGTATAGCCGCGGCCCGCGACGATGGTGCCGCGCTCGGTCAAAGCCGTTTCCATGCTCAGCTTGTTGGCGTCGCTGTGCAGATCGGCGACATCGCGCGCGATCACCTGATCCTTGAAATTCCGCCACGGTCCGGCGCCAATCCGATCCCACGCGTTCACCGCCTGGGCTCCCCCCACCGCCTGGGTGCTGAGATACGCGCGCCAGGTCTTGCCGCCCGCCCCCACGGCCTGCGCCAGGGTCTGGCAGAGACGATCCGCGCCTTCCAGTCCGCCGAGATCGGCGCCCTTGCCAGGGGCCGTGCTGGTGACGAAAAAGCTCATGTTGGGCACCTGTGGCGGCGCCTGCTGCGCCTGGCCGGGGACAAACCCCAACGCCACGAAGGCGGCCGATGCGATGATCGCGAGGGATTTCATCCTGGACATCACTGCTTTCCTGTTTAAGCCGGGCACTTGTCCGCCGGCTGGTTGTTTTTGATGGACCCGCAAAACGAGCCTGGCATGAAATTCCCCTGGGTCAAAGGCCCGCTGGACATGAACCGACCCTGGCCCCTGGACCCATCCCCTGGTGACTCCCATGGATGGTTTCCAAAGGCCCAGCCTTTGGCGGAGGTCCAGGAGGCAGAGCCTCCTGGTGGGTTTCAGGGCAAAGCCCTGACGCTCTTCCTTCAGGTGATCACCATGAGGATCGCGTTACCCGCTTGGCGCGCGATGCCATGCGTTGCTACAGTGCGAGACGGAGTTCCGTCTCACGCCCGCATCCCGGGAACCCGACCTGAAGGACATGGACCGATGAAATTGCAGGCGGACCGCGCCACACTGATGAAAGCACTGGCGCATGTCCAGAGCGTGGTGGAGCGGCGCAACACCATTCCCATCCTCGCCAATGTCATGATCGCGGTGCGTGACGACAAGCTTTCGTTGACCGCCACCGACATGGAAATCGCCATCGTCGAGGATGTCGCCGCCAGCTCAACCCGTAATGGCGCCTGCACCGCGCCCGCCGCGACGCTGTACGAGATCGTGCGGCGGCTGCCCGACGGCGCGCAGATCGAACTGGATCATCCAGGGGGCGACGCGCAACTGACGCTGCGGGCGGGCCGCTACGCGACCAGCCTCGTGGTGCTGCCAGTGGAGGATTTTCCTTCCATGACGGCGGGCTCGCTGCCGCACAAATTCACCCTGGCGGCGCAGACCTTGCGCAGCCTGATCGACCGCACCCGCTTCGCCATCAGTACCGAGGAAACCCGTTACTATCTCAACGGCATTTACCTCCATGCCACGGAAAGCGAGGGCACCAAGGTATTGCGCGCGGTCGCCACGGATGGCCATCGCCTGGCACGGGTCGAGGAACCGCAACCCGCGGGTGCCGAGACGATGCCTGGCGTCATCATCCCCCGCAAGACCGTCAATGAGTTGCGCAAGCTGCTGGACGAGGCGACGGGGGACGTGGAGGTATCGCTGTCCGATACGCGTATCCAGTTCCGCGCCGGGATGATCCTGCTGACCAGCAAGCTGATCGACGGCACCTTCCCGGAATACGAGCGTGTCATCCCCCGCGGCAACGACAAGATACTGCGCGTGGGCAAGAAGGACTTCGCGGATGCCGTGGCCCGCGTCGCGGCGATCTCGGCGGAGCGGTCGCGGCCGGTCAAACTCTCCCTGGGTCACAACCTGCTGACGCTCTCGGCCTCCAGCCCCGAGCAGGGCACGGCCAGCGAGGAACTCGACGGCGACCGCGTGACCTACGATTCCGGGGCGCTGGAGATCGGCTTCCAGGCGCGCTATCTCAATGACATCACCGATCAGATCAAGGATCAGGTGGAGTTCTGCTTCTCCGACGGCGCCGCGCCCACCGTGGTGCGGGATGCCTCCGACGCCAGCGGGTTGTATGTGCTGATGCCGATGCGGGTGTGAGGTGAATGAAAGGCTTCACCACGGATTTTTCCGGTGGCCGTGCCGCTTGTACGGCCTTGGGTGAAGCGTTTCATACCCGTGGACAGCCCATGAAGGCGAGGTGCGCGGTGAGGCGCCTGATCGCCTCGAACACCCAGGGCGCATGGTAAGGAAATTGGCCCGTCAACCGGCTTTCCGCGGATCGGCGGCATGATCGGGATAAGACGCCACCTTTTCCCGTTCGACGGGCAGCCCAGAGAGTTCGTTGGCGTAGGCGTGATTGACATCGCGGTGATGTGCCTCGTCGGCGCGGACCACCAGTACGACATCGCGCAGTGTCGCATCGTCCGCCAGCTTCCAGTAATGTTTGGCGATGGCGGGGGCGGGGACATTGGGTGAGCGTCCCTCGTCCAGTTCCTGGAGATAGGACGTGTAGCTGATGACCGCCTCCTCCTCGAAATACCCCACGACGCGGTGGGCGGTCCTGGGGCTGATCAGATACAGGATGAAGAACCCGATCCAGAAAACCCATTGCACGCCGAGGATCACCCAACGCTCGAACAGCGTCGGTCGCGCCACCTCGATGAAGGTCATCAGGTGCATGCGTTCGTTTTCCGCTTCCTCCATCAGCGTGCGGATCCAGCCATGGTCGTCGGACATGCGGCGCAGGCAGCGCAGATGGGTGCACATGGCCCCCACCATGCCGGGCACGGCGGCGACTGTTTCCAGCACGATGGCGCGGTGGCCATAGCGTTTCGCGAAGAACGTGTCGGCGCAGAAGCGCAGCACCTTGGTGAAACCCAGCGCGATGCGATCGGACAGTCCGCGCGCCGGGTGATGGACGCTGGGATCGACGGAGGGCGTGATGGGCATGGCGGTGCTCCCTTGGCCCTGTGTCAGAACAGGGTGCTTCCCATATGGAGAAGCGGACCGCGCTTTCGCAGTGTCCTTCGCGCCGGGACGAAGCAGATCAGACGCTGCCGCATCCCCCTTTTCATTTCCCCGGCACCCGCCGGATTCCCGCCGGACGGGCGGCGGGAGGACCGCGCGTCAGTAACTGCCGGGGTCGATCACGTTTTGCGGCCGGGGTCCGAGCAGCGCCGCCGCCATCGTCTCCGCGCCCTTGGAGCGAATGTCGTCCCAGGCCTGCGGCGTGTAGAAGGCGGTGTGCGGGGTGATGATCAGGCGCCCGATCGTCCATGGCTCCCGCGCGCGGAAGGCGCGCAGCAATTCGGGTACCGGCTCGACCGGTGGCTCGACCGGGAGCACGTCGATCCCGACGCCCGACAGATGCCCGCTTTTCAACAGCGCCGCCAGCGCGTCGATGTCGATGATCGGCCCGCGCGCGGTATTCACCACCACCGCCCCCTTCGGCAACAACGACAGCTCCTTCAGGCCCAGCATGCCGCGGGTTTCGGGGGTGAGGGGCGTGTGAACCGACAGCGTGTCGGTCTGGCGCAGCAATTCCTCCAATGTCTTCGCGCGCAGCACGCCAAGCCCCAGTTCAACGCCATTCGGCAGATACGGGTCGTAAAACATGACGCGGAAATTGAACGCCTTGGCGCGCAACGCGACGGCGGTGGCGATCCGCCCCATGCCGACGATGCCAAGAGTCTGCACGCCCGAGCGTTTGACGATCGGATCGTTGATGTATCGCCACGGCGCCGGAGGATCGGCGCGCTGTGCCTCCAGATGCAGCAACAGCCCGCGGCGGAGAGACAAAGCCAGGGTCATCGCGTGGTCCGCGACCTCGGTGGTGCCGTAATCGGGGACGTTCAGCACCGTGATCTGGCGTTTCGCGCAGGCGACGCGGTCGATGCCGTCATAGCCAACGCCCATGCGGCAGACGAAGCGCAGTTTGGTGAAGCGCGCCAGGTCCTTCTCCGTCACCTTGTACCGCAAGATCATCAGCCCATCCGCCTGGGCGCATTCCTCGTCCGTCAGATTGGCGAGCGCGGTGGTCGCCTTCGGCACCACGATGGTGACATCGGGTCCGTAGATACGGCGCTCCACGCTGTCATCGGGATAGTTGTTCTCGGAATAGAGGACGGTGACAGGCATGGCGGGCATGTTCCCTCAAAGTGGGTTTCCCTTTGTGTACCGGGGCTGTTCCCAGGTGTCCATCCGGAGGGCGACTCTTGCCGGGACCAGGGATTTTCCGGTGGAAGGCTCAGGAAAGAAGCTCGCCACGGAGTCCACGGAGGGATACGGAGACGCACGGAGATGCCGGCGCGGAGGATTGGAACCCCACGGTATCCGGCTGGCGCGTTCCGTCTCCATGCGCTTTTGTGGCCTCCGTGAACTCCATGATGAAGGCCTTCACGGCGCCAGGAGCGTACGGGGACCATCCGGATGGACACTCACAAACACACACCGATGCCCCATGACGGTCTTGCGCCAGAGCCCCCGGATGCGCATGGTGCGCTTTTGAGCGGACGGGAGAGCGAGGACCATGGACGGCGGGAGCGACGCCAGACGGATCACCATCCACACGCCGGAGGATTTCGCGGGCATGCGCGCGGCCGGGCGCCTCGCGGCCGAGACCCTGGACATGATCCATGCCTATGTACAGCCCGGCATGACCACCGCCTCGCTGGACAAACTATGCCATGAATTCATTCTCTCGCGGGGCGCGATCCCGGCCCCGCTGAATTATCGCGGGTTTCCGAAGTCGATCTGCACCTCGATCAACCATGTCGTGTGCCATGGCATTCCGGGCGACCGGCGGCTGATCGCGGGCGACGTGGTGAACATCGACGTGACGGTGATCCTGGATGGGTGGCACGGCGATTCCTCGCGCATGTACGCGGCCGGTCAGCCCTCCACCAAGGCGCGCAACCTGATCGACGTGACGTATGAGGCGTTGATGCGCGGCATCGGCGCCGTCAAACCGGGCGCCACCCTGGGCGATGTCGGGCACGTGATCCAGGTCTTCGTCGAGAGCCACCGCTTCAGCGTCGTGCGCGATTTCTGCGGCCACGGCATCGGGCGCCAGTTTCACGAGCCGCCCAACGTGCTGCATTTTGGCCGTCCGGGCGATGGGCCGGTGCTGAAAGCCGGGATGTTCTTCACCATCGAGCCCATGGTGAACGCGGGCCGCCCCGAGGTGAAAGTGCTCGACGACGGCTGGACCGCCGTGACGCGCGACCGTTCCTTGTCGGCGCAGTTCGAGCACATGATCGGCGTCACCGAGAGCGGCTGCGAGATTTTCACCCTTTCCCCGTCCGGAATGCACAAGCCGCCGTTCGGCGTTAGCTGATCCTTCATTCTCGCCCGCTACCGTTCCCGCGCATTGGGGAGGGTGGCGCGCATGACCAGGCGGACACGCCAGACGGAAGCCACCAAAGCCCCGGTGGCTGTCCAGGGAAATGCCCCAAGGGCTGTCCAGCGGGATGCGCGGATGCAAGGGGTCGCTGAAGCGCGGGCGGCGGCCGATCTGTTCAGCGCCCCGCCATCGCACTCCGCCGCCATGGCCACACCCATCGCACCGCAAGCCGCCGCGCTGAGCGCCGAGGGACACCGGAGCCGCATGCGCGCCCGGTTGCTGACGGCGGGTCCGGAGGCTCTGGCGGACCACGAGATGCTGGAGATGCTGCTGTTCCTGGCCTTGCCCCGCAAAGACACGAAACCGATCGCGCGGGCGTTGCTTGGCCGGTTTGGCGGGTTCGGGCCGGTTGTCACCGCCTCCCCCGGCGAACTGCGCGCCATCGAGGGTCTGGGGGAGGCGGGGATCGCGGCGTTGAAACTCGCGCAGGCGGCGGCGTTGCGCCTGTTGCGCGGCACGCTGGCGGAACAGCCGGTGCTGCGGTCGTGGGAGGCGCTGACCGATTACCTGCGCGCGGCTCTGCGGCACGAGAAAACTGAACAGTTCCGCGTGCTGTTCCTGGACGCGCGCACCCGGCTGCTGGCCGATGAGGTCATGGGCCGGGGCACCATCAACCACGCGCCCGTCTATCCGCGCGAGATCGCGCGCCGCGCCCTGGAATTGCACGCCTCCACCGTCATCCTGGTGCATAATCACCCAAGCGGCACCACCACCCCCTCCCGCGACGACATCGCGATGACGCGGGAGGTGCGGCGCGCGTTGCAACCACTGGCGATCGTGCTGCATGACCACCTGATCGTCGCGGGCAATCAGTGCGTGTCCCTGCGGGATTCCGGGCTGATGCTCTGACCTCTCACCATGTTTCTGATGAACCGGACCCCTTCCTCCGGCGCACAGCCCGGCGAACAAGGACGCCGGCATCACCTGGACGAGCGGCACCCTGGCCGCGTTCCCGCGGCAGTACGATGGCAGCGGGAAAAGGACGCCTCTCCCTCCGGTCTGAACAAAGCGCGTCCCGATCCGTATCGAGCATGCTATACTGAACGCACGAGCGGCAGTTTACTGCCCACGACCGCGCGTTCCGCCAGCACCTCGCGCCGGAAGCGGAACAGTTTGGCGGGACGGCCGCGGGTTTCGGTCGCCATCTCGCCGGTTTCCTCCACGAGGTCCTGCTGGTCGATCAGGCGGCGGAAATTCTGCTTGTGCAACAGACTGCCCGCCAGCGCCTCGACCGTCTGTTGCAGTTGCAACAAGGTGAAATCGGGCGGCATCAGTTCGAACACCACCGGACGGTATTTAATCTTGGCGCGCAGGCGGGCGATGCCGGTGGCGAGGATGCGGCGGTGATCATGGGCCATGGGGTCGCCGGGAACACCGCCGCTGACGCCCGTTTCCGGCACCAGCCGCGCCTCCCACAGGATTTCGTAACGCTGAAGGATCAGTTCCTCATTCCAGCGTTCGGTGTCCAGGCCAAAATTGATCGCCACCCGCCGGTGCCGCTGCCGCTGTGTCCCCGCGTCCGCCGCCGCGTCAGCCCAGAGCAGCAGGTTCTGGATGAAGGGAGCGATGGCGCGGGCGGAGGCATGGCGGCGGTCCTCCCACGGGAAGAACCGGTACCAGTCCCGCCAGCCCGCGCCGGGATCGCCCGACACTGGCGCCTCCCGCGTCAGGCCGAGATAGCTGACCGAGACCACCCGGCGGTCCAGCCCGCCGGTGCGGCCAGGATCGGCGAAGGTATAAAGCTGCTCCATGTAGCCAAGCGGATGATGGGTTTGCCGCTCAACCCAGGTGCGCAGACTGGCCTGGAGCGAGCGTTCGTTCGATTCAAACGGACCGGAGGGCAGCGCGCGTCCCTTGTCGATGGTCAGCACGCGCGGTTCGGCGCCCGTCACCGCGACGATCACCCCGATCAGTTCGGCGGCGACGGAGGCCGCTTCCCGCTCCGTGCTAAGGACGGGCGGGAGGTCCGCGGGCATGACCTTCCTTGCCGTATTCCGGTCATCTGGCATGGCGGGGTCATCGCATGGTCAGCGGCCCGTCGCCAGGATTAACTGGCCGTGCCCCGCCGGAGTGTGTCCCCCTCCGGCGGGCATGTACTCCTCAGGAAATTGAGGAATTGAAGTTGCCGCCGTCCAGAATGAGGTTGTGGCCGACGATGAAGCCGATCTTCGCCGAGCAGAGGAAGGCGCAGGCATCGCCGAATTCCGCCGGATCGCCGACGCGGCCGGTGGGGGAGCCTTTCGCGCGTTCCTGCACCAGATCATCGACCGGGCGGTTGCTGGAACGCGCCGCTTCCTGGAAACCGCCGCGCAGGCGGTCGGTCAGGAACGGACCCGGCAGGATGTTGTTGATGATGACGTTGTGCTTCGCTACCTGCCGCGCCAGCCCGGCGACAAAGCCCGTCAGGCCCGCGCGGGCGCCGTTGCTCATGCCGAGTTCGGGGATCGGGGATTTCACCGAGGCCGAGGTGATGTTGACGATGCGCCCGAATTTCCGCCCGATCATGCCGTCGATGACCGCCTTGATCAGGAAGATCGGCGTCAGCATGTTGGCATCGACCGCCTTGATCCAGTCGTCGCGGTTCCAGTCGCGGAAATCGCCGCGCGGCGGGCCGCCCGCGTTGTTGACCAGGATGTCGGGGTTCGGGCAGGCGGCGAGGGTGGCGGCACGCCCGGCCTCGGTGGTGATGTCGCCTGGCACGGCGGTGACCTTGACGCCGGTGGCGCGGCGGATTTCCTCGGCGGTGGCTTCCAGTTCCGAGACGGTGCGGGCGGTGATGATGAGGTCCACGCCTTCACGCGCCAGGGACATGGCGCAGGCTTTGCCGAGGCCTTTGCTGGCCGCGCAGACGATGGCGGTTTTGCCTTTGAGTCCCAGATCCATGGTTGGTTTCCTCCTGTGTTGAGGGGGCGCATTCAGGAGGATACGGGCGCGGCGCGCAAGACTGCCTGGCGGGGAAAAAAGGATCAGGGCTTTGCCCTGAAACCCATCCATTGGAGTCACCATGGATGGGGTCAAGGTGCCCGGCACCTGGCTGGGCGCGGGGCAGCGCCCCGGCTTTTCTTCACACACCAAGCTGTTGCCGCAACCCCGCCCAGCGATCCAGCCGCGGCAGCACATCTTCCGCCCCCGCCGAGTTCAGACTGACCACGACCCGCGCCACCCCCGCGTCCCGGTAATACCGCAACCGGTCGAGATCGGGCGGCACCCC
>JAYVCG010000675.1:0-2974 GCA_043750075.1 Acetobacteraceae bacterium
CTGTTCCCGGAAGCGTAGCCCGGCGGACCGGTTTCCCGCGATACCGTGCTTTCATCGCGCCGTTCCGCTCGCGGGAAAGACCCAGGGTGATCGTATGAAGGAAAATCACGCCCCAAAGGGAGGCGTGGCGGGGAAAAGAAAGGAAGTTGGCCGCGGATGTCGCAAATGTACGCGGATAAGGGGGAGCGGACGCACGGGCTGTGCCACCGCTCAGGAACATCCGCGTGCATTTGCGTACATCCGCGGCCAGAATTTCTTTCTTCCTCCGGAACCTGGAGCGGTGGTTCGTCCAGGCGATTGGCCCTGGGGCAAGCCCGTCCCCGGCTTTGCTTTCAGATGCGAACTGTTAAACAGCGTCCTGGCCTTGATCATGGGAGAGCGGCGTGGCGAATTTCAGTGGACTCGTGGGCAAGGTGTTCCTGGCGACCCAGGCCAGCCGGGGCGACGTCAATGCGGGCAGCGTCGCGGGGACGTATTCGTTCACCGAGATCAACAGCCTCGCCAACCAGAGCGCCATCGTCGGCACCTATGGCGCGGACGCCACGATCACCTTCCTCTCGGCCACGCCGCCCAATGCCTCGAACAACTTCTACACGTTCAGCGCCCGGCTGTTGAGCGTCAACTCCCTCGCCAACAACCACATCATCACCGGCACCTTCCTGGGCAACGACGCGACGGATTTCCTGCTGAACGCGGACGGCGTGCCGGGGGTGGGAAGGGCGTTCCTGTTCTTCACCAACACCGCGGCGCAGCAGCCCGGTCCGGGGAACACGGCCACGGTCTCGGACGTGCTGAACAATGTCGCCTACACCCCGCCCGCCTGCTTCGCCGCCGGCACGCTGATCGAGACCACGCGCGGCCCCGTCGCCGTGGAGAGCCTCGCGGCCGGCGACCTGGTGCTCATTCACGACGCGGCGGCGCGCGGCGTGGCGGCCACGCGCCCGGTGGTCTGGATCGGGCACCGCGCGCTGGACTGCCGCCGTCACCCATGCCCCGCGGCCGTGTGGCCCGTGCGCGTGCGCGCGGGCGCGTTCGGCGCGGGACTTCCCCGCCGCGACCTGATTCTGTCGCCGGATCACGCGGTTTACGCGGAGGGCGTGCTAATCCCGGTCAAACACCTGGTCAACGGCGGCTCGGTGGTCCAGGAGGCGGTGGACTCGGTCGTCTATCACCACATCGCCCTGTCCGCGCACGATGTCGTGCTGGCCGAGGGACTGCCCGCGGAATCGTATCTCGACACCGGCGACCGCGCCGATTTCGACAACGCCGACGGCCCGGTGCGCCTGTTCCCCGCCTTCTCCACCCCGCTGGCGTGGGAAACACAAGGCTGCGCGCCCCTGATGGTGATGGGGCCGGAGGTGGAGACGGTGCGGGCCCTGCTGGCACGCCGGGCGGTGGCGGTGGAAGTCACGCCCAGCGCGCGGGCGGGGTGAGACGGGGGGCGATCCCTCAGCCCGGACACGGCGCGGGCCGGAAGCCCATCACCGGAACAGCGCCGCGATGTCCGCCATGGGCCGGAACAGCTTCATCGGATGGTCGGGAAAGGGCAGGAAGCTTTCCCGCTCATAAAACCGCCTCGCGTCGTCGTCCTTGGCATCGACGATGAGGGCGAAGGACGCGATCTCGCTCCTGACCGAGCGGTGCAGCGCGTCTGCCAGCAGGAACCGTCCATGACCCTGGCCGCGATACCGGTGGTCCACCGCCAGACGGCCCAGGAGGGTCGCCGGAAGCAGGGGATAGCGCGGTAGCTTGCGGATCATGTCCGGCGGTAGTTCCGGCGCCGGAACCGCTGTCGCGGACAATGTGTAGTACCCGGCGATGGCTCCATCCGGCAGCACCAGCACGAACGGCGCCGCGACGTGTTTGCGCGCGTCCTGCCCGGCCTGGACCTGGAAATAGCGGTCCAGCGCGGGCACGCCGCTGAAAAATCCGGTTCTGTCGTGATGCGCGCCCAGGGGCTCCACCCGCGGCGGGTGCCGCGTGGCTTGTGTCACACGCCGGTCGCGTCGCGATACCGCCGCACGGTGTCGCGGAGACGGTCATTGACCGGACGAGGATGCAACATGGCCTCCACGAACGCCCGCTGGTCGCGCACCGACAGGGCGAGGCTCCGATGGTCCTCGATCGCCCGCCGCGCCGCGTCCCGCACGCTGGTCAGCACGAAATCCGTCACGGTGCGCCCCTGAAGGGCGGCGGCATGGGCGATGAGGTTTTTCTGTTCGGCGGTGACGCGGGCTTCCAGCCGCTCGGAGCGGGCACGGGGAGGTTTGATGGCGAGATCGGACATGGCGGGTCTCCTGACGGGAAAACGTACGGCCAACAGCCGGTTCATGTCAAGAAAAACCCTGCTTCTGCCCGTGGCTTCGTGGATCATGCGTGCTCTCCGCCGCCCTGCCAAAATCCTGGGCCATCCCCTGAACGGACCACCCGTTCCCCAGGCGGAAAGAACCGGCGGGTGGCGGGAAAAGACATTTCGCCGCGGATGCATGCAAATGTACGCGGATAAGGCGGAGTGGACGCACCGCCCGTGCCACCCCTCAAAACCATCCGCGGCCATCCGCGCGCATCCGCGGCGAAATGTCTTTTCCCGTCATCTCCCAATCCATTGACGCCCCCCGCCCCCGCGCCCAAAACCCCGGCCCATGCCGCCCGTCCCCGCCACCTGGAGTCTCACCGAGAACCTCGCCGGTCTCCGCTCCCAGGCCCTGGGCCTCGCGGAGGCGGCGGGTCTGACGCCAGAGGAACGCACCCTGGAACCCCGCCCGCCCTGGACATGGTTTCCCGCCCGGTTCTGGCCCAACCCCCTCACGGTCGTGGCCGGGTCGCTGACCCCGCCGCTGCCCGGTCTGGTGATTGGCTGCGGCGGCATGGCGGCGGCGGTGCTGGCGGCTCTGCGCGCGAAAAACCTCCCGGTGGTGCAGGTGCAGAACCCGCGCATGGCCATCGGCCGCTTCGACCTGATCGTCGCCAACCG
>JAYVCG010000676.1:0-3955 GCA_043750075.1 Acetobacteraceae bacterium
CCGCGGCGGTGCTGTCGATACTGGAAGGGCAACGGGTCATGGAGCCCGATGATCCCTGGGATGTCACCGATTCATTTCGTCTGAACGGGGAGGGGGAACGGGAAATCCGGTTGCGCTCTGGCGAAACAACCCTGACGATCCGGGCCAGAACACAGGGATCAGGAGAGTATTTTTTATCGGGCGAGGACGGGGTGGCGCGCGCGCGCGGCGAAGCAGAGGGCATCAGTTTGGATGGGGTCGTGCACCGCACGCGTGTCGTGCGCCGCGGGGCGGAGCTGACCGTGATCCATCAGGGCCGCAACCATGTGTTTTTCCACGTCGATCCGCTGGCGCCGCCCGGTGACCGGAGCGTTGGCGGCGACCGGGTCGCGGCGCCCATTCCGGCGCGCGTCACGCATGTGCTCGTGCATGAAGGCGACACCGTGATCAAGGGCGCGGCATTGATCGTGCTGGAGGCGATGAAGATGGAAATTACTCTGACCGCGCCCAGGAATGGAACGATAGAAACGATTTTTCATGGGGTGGGGGAGATGGTGGAGGAAGGCACGGAACTCATTCATTTCGAGGAAACACCGGCTGCTGACTGAAACGGCGGCGAGGAGACGCCGCCGTTTCAGTCAGATCACGAAAATCATTCTCCGTGCCGTCATTTTGACATATGTACTTCAATCCAGGCCGCGAAGGCATCCAGAAAGGTGCTGAAGAATTTTCGCGTGGCTTCCTTGGCGATGTCGCCGGATGCGTCGAACATGTCGGCCGCGCCGCCGACATAGGCTTCGGGCTGTTGCATCGTCGGCACGTTCAGGAACACCAGCGACTGGCGCAGATGATGGTTGGCGCCGAAGCCGCCCAGAGCGCCTGGAGAAATCGTCATGACGGCGCCAGGCTTGCCATTCCAGGCGCTTTGCCCATAAGGACGGGAGCCAATGTCGATCGCGTTTTTCAGAGCGCCCGGCATGGAGCGATTATATTCCGGCGTGATGAACAGCACGGCGTCGGAGGCCTTGATTTGTTCACGGAATTTCACCCACTCGGCGGGAGAGGCGGTGTCGAGATCCTGATTGTACATCGAGAGCGGCGCGATTTCGACGATCTTCAGCCCGATGCCCGCTGGCGCCATCGCCGCGAGCGCATGGGCGGCCCGGCGGTTGAACGAGTCTTTCCGGAGGCTGCCGATCACGACGGCCACGTTTCTCTTTGTGCTCATGGTGTTTTCCTTCATGGTGCCTGTTGATCGAATGCGCGGAGACCCCTGCTGGCGGGCTCAGGTTTGATTACCTCGCGAGGGCTGATGGAAAGCACAGGCTCAGTCAGATATGTGCCGTCGCGCGAAAAATTCCACCCTTCAGTGCATCTTGTCGTGGTTTTGGAACTTGCCAGCGCCCGCTTCGTTCTGCCAGCCGCGAGAGCCGGGCGATCGAACAAATCGTGATTTTCTTTGATGGAGGCACGATTTTCCGTGAATTGACATTGGTTTGAATTCACTAAATTTCTTCCGTCCTTCAGGAACAATCTCCTGCTTCAGGATTTTTCCACGATGCTGGGTAAGTCTCTTCGAAAATAAACGGAGCAAAGTGCTCATCGTGGCTTTGATGAATATCATGATGCCAGGGTCACGGTGCTCAGCGAACATGTCAGGCATCATATGGGCCAGGAGGAGAATCCGGGTGGCGAGGCGCTTGAGTCCTGATAAGAAAAGCGGTACTGGCTGACAGGATGACCTGAGAATTTCACTCTGTCCGGACATCTTCCTTTCTCATGGCCCCTCCTTCTCACCGTGGCGAGGTGCCTCGCCTGATGTTGTTTTTCGCCATCGTTTACGCGGTGGAAGGCATTGGACAGGTCAAATCCGGTATCATCTGGCAGCCATTGTCGTATTTTCTGAAAGAAACCCACGGATGGGGGCCGGTGGAGATCAGTGCTTCCCTGGCGGTGATGGATGTGCCGTGGATCATCAAGCCGCTGTATGGACTGGTTTCGGATTTCCTGCCCCTGGCGGGTTACCGGCGGCGGTCTTATCTGCTGCTGGCCGCCGCCGCTGCCTCGACGGCGTTCGCATGGACCGCGATGGCCCGCGTGCCGGATGGGATCATGAGCGCGCTGGTGGTGACCGCGATCGCGATGGCCACCGCGAGCACGGTTTGTGGCGCATTATTGGTGGAAACCGGCCAGCGCTTCAACGCTTCCAGTGCGTTCGTGAACCAGCAATGGTCATGGTTCAACGTCGCGGTGGTGGCGGCGGCGCTGGCGGGGGGAGGATTGACCGAACTGTTACCGGCGGAAACCGCGCTGCGGACGGCGGCCTGGATCGCGGCGGTGGCGCCGCTGGCGGTGATCGCATCCCTCCCTCTGGTGCGTGAAGATCGTGCCACGATCGACCGCGCTGGTTTCGTTCAGGGCATGAGCGCGTTGCTGACGGCGTTCCGCTCACGCACGCTCTGGCTGCTGGCGGCGTTTCTGTTCTGTTATTATTTCAGTCCGGGGTTTGGCACGCCGCTTTATTTTCAACTGACGGACAGGTTGCGGTTTTCTCAGGGTTTCATCGGCGCGCTGTCCGCCATCACCGCCCTTGGCTGGATCGCCGGGGGTCTGCTGTACCGGTTCGTGCTGTACAGGCTGCCGCGGCGGAGGCTGCTGAACCTGTCCTTGTTATCGGGTGCCGTGTCCACCCTGGCCTATCTTGGCTTGTCCGATCCTTTCACCGCCGTCGTGATTTATTTCATTTCCGGCATGGCGGGCATGGTGGCGAATGTCGCGACTCTCGGTCTCGCCGCCGCGCATTGTCCGGCACGGGCCGAGGGATTCGCGTTCGCCGGGTTGATGTCGGTCATCAACCTCGCCACTCCGTTGTCCGACACGCTGGGGGCGGTGTTGTATGAGCATCTGTTTGAGCATCAGATCGGGCCATTGATCGTGGTGTCGGCGGTGTTCACCGGGCTGGTGCTGTTGCTGGTGCCGTTCGTCGATACGCGGGACCGGTCGGGATCAGGCACGGGCTGATGAGCGAAGCTCCGCCCAGGCCTTTCCTTCAGGTCACGATGGCCCGCCAATGGCGCCCGTCCGCGAATTCTGCTTAGAAGCGCGCTTCCGCCGGGTTCCTCCGGCCAAACCCTCCAGCCGGACGGCACCGCGCATGAAGATTGTCGCCTGCAACAGCAATCGCCCCCTCGCCGAAGCTGTCGCCCACACCCTGGGCATACCCCTGGCGCAGGCCCATATCCGCCGCTTCGCCGACATGGAGGTGTTCGTCGAAATCCTGGAAAACGTCCGGGGAGAGGACGTGTTCGTCATCCAGTCCACCTCCTTTCCCGCCAACGACAATCTGATGGAACTGCTTATCACGCTGGATGCGCTGCGCCGCGCCTCGGCCCGCCGGATCACGGCCGTCATCCCCTATTTCGGCTACGCCCGGCAGGACCGCAAATCAGGCTCCCGCACACCGATCAGCGCCAAACTGGTGGCCAACCTGATCACCGAAGCCGGCGCCCACCGCGTGCTGACCATGGATCTGCACGCCGGCCAGATTCAGGGCTTCTTCGACATTCCGGTGGATAACCTGTTCGCGGCCCCCCTGTTCGCCCGCGACATCCAGGAACGCTACGCCGGACGCGACATCATGATCGTCTCCCCCGATGTCGGCGGCGTGGTCCGCGCCCGCGCCATCGCGACCCGGCTGAACTCCGACCTCGCCATCATCGACAAACGCCGCCAGCGCGCCGGTCACTCCGAGGTGATGAACGTCATCGGCGATGTCGAGGGACGCGATTGCGTGCTGATCGACGACATCATCGATTCGGGCGGCACCCATTGCAACGCGGCCAACGCGCTGATGGCGCATGGCGCACGCTCCGCCGGGGCTTACGTCACGCATGGCGTGCTGTCCGGCGGCGCCGTCGCGCGGGTGGACGGGACTCCGCTGGAAACGATGACGATCACCGACTCCATCCTGGCGACG
>JAYVCG010000677.1:0-3063 GCA_043750075.1 Acetobacteraceae bacterium
TGGCTGAACCGTTCGATCTCGAAACTTTCCGTCACCTTCACGGATCCGATCGCCGACACCCGCCCGACATCGTTGCGGCCAAGGTCGAGCAGCATCAGATGCTCGGCGCGCTCCTTGGGGTCGGCGAGCAGTTCCGCCTCCAGCGCCAGGTCTTCCTCCCGCGTCGCGCCCCGGCGGCGGGTGCCCGCCAGCGGCCGGATCGTGACGGTGCCGTCACGCAACCGCACCAGCACCTCGGGCGAGGAGCCGACCACGCAGAACGATCCGAAATCGAGATGGAACAGGAACGGCGCCGGATTGATCCGCCGCAGCGCCCGGTACAGCGCGAAGGGCGGCAGCGCGAAGGGCACCGAGAATCGCTGGCTGAGCACGATCTGGAACGCATCCCCGGCGGCGACATACTCCTTGCACCGCGCCACCCCGGCGAGGAACGCTTCCTTGGTGAAGTTCGACGCGGGGGCGGGCGGATCGGGCAGCATCACCGGTGGCGGCTGGCGGGGCAGGGGCCGTTCCAGCGCCGCCTCCGCCTCCTCCAGCCGCGTCTGGGCGCGCGACCATGCCGCCTCGGCGGTGACATCGGGCGAGGGATACACCGGCGCCACCAGCGTCAGTTCGTCGTTCACGTTGTCGAAGATCGCGAACAGGGAGGGCCGGGTCATCAGCCCCTCCGGCACACCGATATGGTCCACGTTCTTCGAGGGCAGATCCTCCATCAGCCGCACCATGTCGTAGCCCAGATAGCCCACCAGGCCGCCGGACATGGGCGGCAGATGCGCGGGCACGTCCAGCCGTGTCTCGTTGATCAGCGCCCGCAGACTGTCCAGTGGCGCCTGTGTCACCGGCAGGAACGCATGCGGCGCCGACTGGGCCGCGCGGTTGATCGAAGCCTTGCCTCCCTCGCACCGCCAGATCAGATCGGGGTCCATGCCGATGACGGAATAGCGTCCCCGGCTCGTACCGCCCTCGACGCTTTCCAGCAAGAACGTGTTGGCCCGCCCATGCGCCAGTTTCAGATAGGCGGCGACCGGGGTTTCCAGATCGGCGACGCCGCGCCGCCATACCAGGCTGCCCAGCCCGGCCTCATGCGCGGCGCGGAACGCGGCGAAACCCGATTGGGTTTGTCCGGCGGGGACGGTGACGTTCATGACTTGTCTCCGTGGATCACGGTTGCACGATCTGATCGACGTTGGTTTGGTTGATGCGCGGGTTGGCGCGCAGGCGCAACGCCTCCGTCAACAGCGAGGCCAGATCGTTGACCACCGTGCGTGTCACTATCCCGCGGAGCTTCTCATACCCCGCCGCGTCGGCTTTGGGATCGGGCTCGATGATCTCCACCGGGGTCGCGACCAGGAAGCCCCCGGCGGCTTCCACCATCGTCGGCTCCCCCTTCTTCAGTCCGAACAGCACCTGATGCACTTCCCGCGGCAGGCTGGGATCGGGCTCGGTCCGCGTCACCTGCGCCGACAAGGAGGGCGTCACCCCGGCATCTTGCGCTGCCTCGGAAAACGAATGGCCGTCCTTGATCGCCTTCAGCATCGCCGCGGCGGATTGTTCAGCGGCGCGGCGGCGCTGGTCGTGGCGCCAGTCCTCGCCCGCGGCCTCGCGCACCGCCTCGAACGGCTTCATCCCGGCGGGAATGATGTCCTCCACGGTCAGCGCCAGATAGCCCGACCCGCCTGAGGATGGAGTCGGCACCTCCACCAGCCGCGGCGCGTCGCCCTTGGGCGTCTCGAACGCGGTATTGGCGGCGGCGGCGCGCATTTCCTCCTCGCCGGGGACGGTGGCCTGGGTTTCCTCTTGCGTGTTGCCACGCTTGTCCAAAGTCACCGTCACCGCCGCCACGCCCAGTCCGGGGGGGAGCCCATCCAGCGCCGTCCCATTGGCGAACAGACCGTCGAGCTTGTTGGCCCGCTCATACACCAGTTCCAGCGCCCGGTCGGTCAGCACACGCTCGCGCAGCTTGTCCTTGACCTCCTCGAACGGCGCGGTGCCGCCTTCCACCAGGGCCGTTACCTGGATCACGAACCAGCCCAGCCCGCCCTTGACCGGGGGAGGAATGGTGTTGACCGCGGCGGAGAACACCGCTTTGGCGAGATCCTTGTCCGGGAACTCCCGTTCCGTGGCGTTGTCGAGGCTGATCGCCGCCGCGCCCGCCGTCTTCGCCGCCGCTTCCATCGCGGGCCAGTCCGCCCCCGCGCGCCATTGCTCCGCCAGCGTCTTCGCCTGTGCCTCGTCCTGCGCCGAAATCACCCGCGCCGAGCGTTTGGCGACGGTCGTGTATTCCGCCTGATGCGCCGCGTAGGCGTCCACCACGTCCTTGTCGGTGATGGCGACCTCCGGGGCCAGGGTGCGGGGCGACAGCACGACCAGCTTCACGCGCCGGTATTCCGGCGTGGCGTAGAGATCGGGGTGATTGTCGTACCAGCGCCGCGTGACGGCCTCATCCGGGACTGGCGGTTCGGGCGTGGCGGCGAAGGGAAACATCACCAGATCGGCGGAGCGTTTCTCGAATTGCAGGCCGTAAATCGGCGCCAGTTCCGAATCGGGCGTCCGCGCGCCGGCCGTCACCGCGTCCACCAATTGCTTGCGGGCGAGGTCGGCGCGCATGGTGTCGAGGAAGGTTTGCTCGGTCAGGCCGTTATTGCGCAGCAGCAGGTCGAACCGCGCCTTGTCGAACGCGCCGTCCGGTCCCCTGAACGCGGGCATGGTGTGCGTGGTCTGCACCAGGACCGCGTCGGGGACGGCGATGCGCAGGTCGTGCAGTTCCTTTTGCAGCGCCACCTGGCCGATCATGCGTTGCAAGGTTTGCTGGCCGATCTGGCGGCGGAACTCGGCCGTGGGTTCCTGGCCGGAAGGCAGATCGCGGGTCGCGGTGGACAAGGCGCGCTGGTATTCCGCCTGGAGGGCCTGCGTTTCGATCGTCGTGCCCGCGACCTTGGCGGCCCAGGTGGAGGTGCCGACGACGCGCAGCATGTCGCCGACGCCCCAGAGGACGAAGGAGGCCACCATCACGAAGAAGAAGGCGCGGACGTACCACGTCTCCAGATAGCGGCGAAAGGTTGA
>JAYVCG010000678.1:0-4476 GCA_043750075.1 Acetobacteraceae bacterium
TAACAAACCATGGTCTGTCAAGCTCTGCCGCGCGTCGCGCGGCCCGCGCCTCCTTCCGGTCCTGAAGGGCCAGGTTTCCGGCGCGGAGACTGTTGATGAATCTGCCATAACCTGGCGCGGCCATTTTTCTGTGCTGTTCCGCCAGAAAGCCAGCGGGACGATGTTGGCGAGAGTGGACCGCGATTTGTTCCACCGGCCGGAAACGGCATCTCCATCTCCTGTCAGGGTTTCATAACGACCTTGATGCAGCCGTCCTTCTTCTCATTGAAGGTCTTGTACATCTCTGGACCTTGTTCAAGGGAAACACGGTGCGTGATGACGAACGAGGGATCGATTTCCCCCTTCTGGATACGCTCCAGCAACATGGGTAAATAACGCTGCACGGGTGTTTGCGCCATGCGGAATGTCAGGCCCCGGTTGATCGCTGAGCCCATGGGAATTTTATCGAGAAACCCGCCATAGACCCCAACGATGGAGACAGTGCCGAAATTACGGCAGCAATGGATGGCCTGACGCAGCACATGCGGACGGTCCGTGCCCATGAACGTGGCGACTTTCACACGGTCGATCATGGCATCGAAGCCGCTCATGGTATCGGGCTCAGTGCCGACCGCGTCGATGCAGGCATCGGCGCCGCGGCCTTTCGTCAGTTCCTGAATCCGGTCGTAAATATCTTCTTCCCTGAAATTCAGCGTGATGGCGCCGGCCGCGCTGGCGAGCGCGAATCGTTCTGGAATAGAATCAATCGCGATCACCCGTTCGGCGCCCAGGAGAAAGGCGCTTCGGATGGCCATTTGTCCGACCGGGCCGCAGCCCCAGATGGCGATCGTATCGCCCGGTTTGATATCGCAAAATTCCGCCGCCATGTAGCCGGTGGGAAAGATATCCGATAAAAACAGAACCTGCTCATCCGTGAGATTGGAGGGAATTTTCAACGGTCCCACATCGGCATAAGGGACACGCAGATATTCGGCCTGACCCCCGCTGTACCCTCCCAGCATATGCGAATAGCCAAATAACCCGGCGGGTGAGTGACCCCAAAGTTTTTCAGCGGTTTCATGATTGGGGTTGGAGCGTTCGCAGCCGGAGAAAAAGCCTTTTTGACAAAAGAAGCATTCCCCGCAGGCGATGGTGAAAGGGACGACGACCCTGTCCCCAACTTTGAGTTTCTTGTTGTCAATGCCGACTTCCACCACTTCTCCCATGGTCTCATGGCCGAGGATGTCGCCGCTTTTCATGGTGGGAATGACGCCATTGAACAAATGCAAATCAGAACCGCAAATGGCACACGCGGTTACTTTGATGATCGCGTCGCGGCCGTGTTCAATGACGGGATCTGGCACTGTGTCACAACGGATGTCACCCTTGCCGTGCCATGTCAGCGCTTTCATGATTTTACCTCATGCGATGAAGCCGTGGCCATCATGCTCAGGCCCAGTGAGGATTGCGTGCCCGCACCGGAAACCGGGAAGATGCTGTTGGAAGAGTAACATCAAAGCGTCACCGGGAGACATGACAGGATCATTCCCGGTAATGGTTGAAATCCCCTTTGGTTCCCCCCGCGAAACCCAGAACCGGGCGGGATGATTGATGAATTGCCATGAAAACGGCAATGGCCCTCGCCGCCTGGGGAGGCGGCGAGGGCCATTGGCGATGGGCAGCCCGCCGGAGCGGGCGGCGCGGTTCAGAATGTACGGCCGTGTGCGTTCAGATCCTGGTTATGACGGTTATCAAACATACGATCGAAATCACCGCGGTTCAAACCGACATCCAGCAATTCACGGTCTGTCAGGGAGCGCAGTTCGGCCATCGACCGCGAAGCCTCCCGCCAGGAACGGAAACGCGCGATCCAGTACGTGAGGCCACGCGTCTGAACGGGACTCGCGACGGGGCGGATGGCTGGTTCTTCCAGGCTGGTGTCGATATAGCTCAGCTTCGGTAGCTCGAAGGCCATCTGGCTCTTGGTGATCGGTGCGCTCATGACTCAACTCTCCAAAAAACACCTGGGTCCAACGCTCTGTCATCGTGGCGGGGCGCCCCCGGGTTTTGGTGCAACGCAACATAATGCCGCCGGCCGTTGGGAATAAGCGCCAAAACCCCAGGACCGCCATGCGTTAAGCGCATGTTGCCCGTAACAGATATGAAATTTCGCCGGGTCTCGGCAAAGGAGAATAAAATGACCGAAACGCCCGCCGCGGCGCTCAGAAAAGAACTTTTTCGTCTCGGCCTCCAGGGTTTCCTCATCCCGCGCGCCGATGAGCATCTGAGCGAATACGTGCCCGCGGCGGCGGAACGCCTGGCATGGCTCACCGGCTTCACCGGCAGCGCCGGGCTCGCGGTGGTGCTGATGGACAAGGCGGCGGTGTTCACCGATGGACGATACGTGCTGCAACTCGCCAGCCAGACGGATGGGGCGATCTGGGAGCGGCTGCATGTCTCCGAACACCCGCCTGAGACCTGGATCGCGGCCCATGCTCCGGCGGGCGCGCGGATTGGTTACGATCCCTGGCTGGTCAGCGAGGAAGGGCTCGCGCGGTACACCAAAGCCGGTCTGACGATGATCGCCGTGGCCGCCAACCCGGTCGATGCCGCGTGGACGGACCAGCCCCCGGCGCCACGCTCCCCCGCCACGCCGCATCCCCTGGCCCTCGCGGGCCGCGCGTCCGCCGACAAGCGCCAGGACATCGCGGCGCTGCTGCGGGAGGCGAAGCAGGACACGGCGGTGCTGAGCGATCCGGCCTCGGTCGCCTGGCTGTTCAACATCAGGGGCGGCGATGTGCCCTTCACCCCCTTCGCGCTTGGTTTCGCGCTGATCCACGCCGATGCCACGGCCGAATTGTTCATGGACCCCGTGAAATTGCCGGAAGCGGCACGGGCCTGGCTGGGGAACGGCGTCTCCGTCGCGGCAAGGGAAGCCTTGCCGCCGGCCCTGGAGCGGTTGAAGGACAAGACAGTGCGCGTCGATCCGGCGGGATCGCCCGTCTGGTTCGGGCAACGCCTGAAGGACGCGGGCGCCACCGTGAGCGCCGGTCCTGACCCATGCCTGCTGCCCAAGGCCAAAAAGAACCCGGTCGAGCAGCAAGGCGCCCGCGACGCCCATGCCCGCGACGCATTGGCCATGTGCCGGTTCCTGCGCTGGCTGGCCGAAGCCGCGCCCGCGGGCCGGGAAACCGAGATGTCGGCGGCGAACCGCTTGCTGGCCTGCCGGGAAGCGATCCCCGGATTTCGCGGTGAAAGCTTCCCCGCCATCTCCGGCGCGGGCGAGCATGGCGCGATCATCCATTACCGCGTGACGGAGGAAACCAATCGTCCGATCCGCCCGGACGAGGTCTATCTCATCGACTCCGGCGCGCAATACACCGGCGGCACCACCGACATCACCCGCACGGTCTGGACCGGACCAGGCGCTGCCCCCAGCACGGTGAAGGACCATGTGACGCGCGTGCTGAAAGGCCACATCGCCCTCGCCTCCCTGATCTTCCCCGAAGGACTGGGCGGCGCGTACATCGACGCCTTCGCGCGCCGCGCCTTGTGGCAGATCGGCCTCGACTACGATCACGGCACCGGCCATGGAGTGGGAAGCTATCTGTCGGTGCATGAGGGCCCGGTCAGCATTTCCCGCCTCGCGCGGCCGGTCCCGGTCAGCGCCGGCATGATCCTGTCCAACGAGCCCGGCTATTACCTGCCCGGCCAGTACGGCATCCGCATGGAGAACCTGCTGCTGGTCCAGCCCGCCGAAATGCCCGCGGGGTCACGCCCTTTCCTGCGGTTCGAGACCCTGACCCTGGCCCCGTTCGACCGGCATCTGATCGATCCCGCCTTACTCGATCCCTGGGAACGGGACTGGCTCAACGCCTATCACGCGCGGGTGCTGCGGGAAGTGGGACCGCATGTGGAACCGCCGGTCCGCGCCTGGCTCACCGCAGCCTGCGCGAGGATCGGCTGATGTTCCACCGGTTTCAGACCGGCGCGATGCGGGCCACAGGGCTTGTCCGTTCGACGGCGGCTGGCGCCTCACCGGCGGTGCCGCGTTCCATGACCCGCTGTCCCACGCTTTCCCCGGAGCGAAGAGCCTCCGTGACACCGGCCGTGATCAAGGCGCGCGGTCCGCATCGTCCGGTCCGCATCGTCCGGTCTGGCGGAATTTTTCCGTCGTGGCGCGGAAGTTTTCGCGGCGGCGTGTATCTTCCATCAATGGTCTTTGATGGTGACTTCCGGCTGCTTTCCCGGCGCGTCCGCATCAGCGATGACAGGGGCGGGAAGGCGGGTCAGTCACCAGGACGGTTGGTTTTCATCGTGACACGATCAGGGAAAGAAGATTGAATGCGCCAGCTTCATCTGCCGATGCGGATCTGGGACCTGCCCATCCGCCTGTTTCACTGGGTTCTGGTGATCCTGCTCGCCGTGAGCTGGTGGAGCGCGGAAATGCTCTGGATGCGGCTGCACATGTGGTCCGGGCTGACGGTCATGGCATTG
>JAYVCG010000679.1:0-5282 GCA_043750075.1 Acetobacteraceae bacterium
TGCGCCCGACCTTTGACATGTCTCGCTTCCCGGTAAGAGGGAATGAGCGTATCAGAAAATCACGAGAAACCATCATTTTAAATGACGTGGGCCACTAGGCCTTGCCAACACCTTGGGCCGTGCGACGGTCAGCGGAGCCGAGATCCTTGCGAACTGCCGGTCGATCGCCGCAGCCACCAGCCTGCCGGTCAATGCCGACCTGGAGAACTGCGGCGCCAGCGCGCCCCGAGCGGCAGCCGAGATGATCAAGCTCGCGTCCGAGGCCGGCGCAGTCGGTGGCTCTATCGAGGACGCGACGGGCGACAGCCGAAATCCCATCCACGAATTCACATTGGCTGTGGAACGCGTTCAGGCAGCCGTGGAAATGGCCCGATCGCTGCCGGTTCCATTCGTTCTGACGGCACGAGCCGAAAACCTGGTGAACGGCCGCATGGATCTCGACGATACCATAAGACGCCTTCAGGCATTCGAGGCAGCAGGCGCGGATGTCCTTTATGCGCCCGGCCTACGCGACCTCGACACGATCCGCACCGTCGTGGCGTCGGTCAGCAAGCCCGTGAATGTCGTCATGAGTCATGCCGATCCCGCCTTGACCTTGTCAGATTTGGCAGCGGCCGGGGTCAAGCGGGTCAGCGTCGGCGGAAGTATGTCGCGGTTTGCGCTCGCGGCATTCCTCGAAGCGGGGCGGGAGATGAAGGAAGCGGGCTCGTTCAGCTTCGTCAGGAAAGCAGCATCGGCCACAACGCTCTGGCAGAGCTTCGAGTCCGGTATGTAGCCCGCCGCATTCACAAGCCATGGAAAAAATGGAGATCACGTATGTCCGAGCCGATGCCGACAGTTCTCGTTCCTGGATTGAATTGCTCATCCAGGATCTACTTCAATCAGGTGCCGCATTTGTGGCTGGCCGGACCGGTGATGATCGCGGACCACTCCAGGGGCGATACGATCGAAGCCATTGCACGAAACATTCTCGTCACGGCACCACCGCGGTTTGCCTTGGCGGGCTTTTCGCTTGGCGGCTACATCGCGCTGGAAATGTTCCGGCAGGCCGGACACCGCATTAAACGGCTCGCCCTGTTGAATACATCGGCCCGCCCGGACACGACGACTCAATCGGAGCATCGCAACGTGCGCATCGACATGGCCAGGTCTGGTCGGTTCAAGGAAAGCCTGGAGATGCAATTTCCGAGGGTCGTGCATGCAAGCCGCCTCGGCGACGATGACCTTCGTCAGCAGTATTATGAGATGGCAATGGAGTACGGCGCGGAGAGCTTCGTCCGTCATTTACTCGCTACGATCGCGCGACCCGACGCCCGGCAACTCTTGCCGAGCATCCTTTGTCCGACATTGGTTCTCGTCGGCGACACGGACCAGTTGACCCATCCGGACGTGGCCACGGAGATGGCAAAGGGCATCGCTGGAGCACGGCTGGTCGTCGTCCCAGAATGTGGTCACCTGTCGCCGCTCGAACGGCCGCAGGTGGTAACTGAAGCTTTGTTGGCATGGATGCGCGTGCCGACGCGCGCCTGACCGCCGGCCGGCGAACGGCTGGGACCGCTGCCATCGTTAAACGTCGCGTCCTCCTGCCCCGGCAATTGATCGAAAGATATGGCTTCTACGACGCCATCGAAACGGTATCGCCGACCTGAACGACCCGGCGTTGAAGGAGCGTATCGCTGGCCTCAAGGCCATCCACGATCAGGCCCAAACCGATGCCGGCCGCTCCCAGGCGATGGCGGAAAGCGCGGGGCAGCAGGCGATCACACCCGCCATGGTCCAGAAATTCGTCAGAACCGTCCGCGAGCGCATCCGGATCGACGGCGGCGGATATCGCCGCGATCACCTGCGCGCGCTGGCCCGGCGCGTCGAGGTCGCGGACAAGGAGGTTCGCATCATGGGATCGAAGGGCGATCTGCTCAGAACCCTTGCTGCCGTCTCGGGCGTAAAATCGGCTACGCCCCGCGTTCGCAGTTCTGTTCCGAACTGGCGGAGAGGGTGGGATTCGAACCCACGGTACCCATAAGGCACAACGGTTTTCGAGACCGTCCCGATCGACCACTCTGGCACCTCTCCGGCGCGGCTGCTTATAGGGATCGTCTTCCCTGGCCGCAACCGGGTTCCGTCACATCACTGCCAGCACAGCACATGCACGGTGGCGCGGCGCAGCGTGTCCATGCCGTCGCCGCTGGTTGACGTGGCGAGGGTCACGCCGGCGAAGGGCGCCTGGCGCCGCAGGATGGCGCTGATGGGCCCGATGCCCGGACCGATCGCGACTCCCGTGGTGGGCATGTCGCGGATCAGCCGCAGGTAGCCGCCATCGACCGTGCCCTTGACCATGCCGACCACGGTGCCGGTCTTGGGATCGAAGATCGGGCCGCCGCTGTAGCCGTGCGTCACCGCCGGGGCCGACATCCAGATCATGTCCTGGGGATGGGCCAGCGCGCCCACCGTGGCGGGGAATTTGCGGTTTTCCATCAAGGCCCAGGTCTCGGCGGCGACGGTGAGACTGGCGGAGGTGGGGTAGCCGAGGATGAACAGACGCAAACCCATGGGCGGATGGTTGCCAATGGAGGCAATGGCGGGCGGGCGGATGTCGGAGGCTTTGAGGATCGCGATGTCGTTCGCCACGTCCGACGCGACGACGGACACCCAGGCGCGGTTGACGTAGTGGGAGACGATCTGGGTGCGAGTGCAATCGCGCACCACATGCGCCGCCGTCAGCAGCGTGCCGTCGCTGCCCACGAAAAAGCCGGTCCCGGCCCTGGCGATGACTGTTCCGGCGGCTGCCTGACCCGGCTGCCCAAGAGCGGCGGCAGGCCGGGTGCCGGGGATTTGCTGGGCGTCGGGCGCGGAACCCATGCCGGGCCGCACGACGGAGGGCAGGCTAATTTTGGCATTGGCGGGGGGGGAGGGCTCCGCCGCATGCATCTCCAGCAGCGTGACATAGGGCTCCAGCGCGGGGAGCGCCGCATGGGCGCGCTGCGACGGCGTCATGCCGCCAAGGATCAGTCCCAGGGTGAAGGCCGCGCGGATCAGCCGGTTCACAGTTTACCCTCTTCTGACATGCATCGCCGTTCAAGGCGCGTCATCCTGTGGCGGCGCCGCTTTCTCCCTGGTTACCGATGGCGCATGCGAGGTGGCGGACGTCAACGCCCGGCGCGTATGATGTGGCCCATGTCAGCCGCCCCCCATCCCCGCGCCAACCCCCTTCTCCTGGGCCACGAAGCCGCCGAGCATACGATGCTGGACGCATTGCGCTCCGGACGGATGCACCACGCCTGGCTCCTCACGGGGGCGGAGGGGATCGGCAAGGCGACGCTCGCCTATCGTTTCGCCCGCTGCCTGCTGGCGGGACGGCTGCCGGAAAGCATGGAAGGCGACTCGCTCGCGCTTGATCCGGCGCATCCGGTGTTCCGGCGGATCGTGGCGGGCGGGCACGCCGATCTGCTGACCGTGGAACGGATGGCGGACCCGAAGACCAAACGGCTCAAACGCGACATCGCCATCGACGACGTGCGCGCCATCAACGGATTCATGGCGTTGACCGCGGCCGAGGGCGGCTGGCGGGTGGCGATCGTCGATGGCGCGGAGAATCTGAACGCCAACTCCGCCAATGCTTTGCTGAAAGTGCTTGAGGAACCGCCTTCGCGCGCTGTGCTGCTGCTGGTCTGCGCGGCTCCGGGCCGTCTGCCGCCAACCATCCGCTCGCGCTGCCGGCATTTGCGGCTCTCACCGCTGAACGATACCGTGATGCGGACGCTGCTGGCTTGTTACCTGCCGGAACAGGACCAGGAGAGTCGCGACCGTCTGGTCAGCCTCGCGGAGGGTTCGGCCGGGCGGGCCCTGGCCATGGCCGACGAGGGCGGCATCGCCGTGGCGGCGCTGGTCGATGGGCTGCTGTCGGCGCTGCCCGATCTGCCGCCCAGCAGGGGATATGAGGTGGCGGACGCTCTGGGCAGGAACGACGCGGGGTTTGGGTTATTCATGGATCAACTGTGCGGGGGGATCGCGGCACTGGTGCGCGACACGGTGCGCGGCCGCGCCGACCCGGAGCAACAGCGTCTGGCCGCGCTTCGCCCGCTTGAAGCATGGGAGGAGCTGTGGCAGGGGCTGATGCGGCTGCGAGAGGAAACGGAGCGGTTCGCCCTGGACAAACGCCAGGCACTGGTCGCCTGCGTTGGGATGCTCACCGGAAAAATATCATGAAACCAAAATACTATGTCACGACTCCGATCTATTACGTGAATGGCGCGCCGCATATCGGTCATGCCTATACCTCGATCGCGGCCGATGTCATGGCCCGTTTCAAACGCCTGGACGGATATGATGTCTTCTTCCTGACCGGCACGGACGAACATGGCCAGAAAGTGGAACAGGCGGCGCGCGACATGGGCGTCGATCCCCAGGTGTTCGCCGACCGGGTTTCCGCCGATTTTCTGGACATGACCCAGGCCATGGGCGTTTCCAACGATGACTGGATCAGGACGACGGAAGAACGCCACAAACGCTCCTGTGCGGAATTATGGCGCCGGTTCAATGCCTCCGGTGATGTGTATCTGGGCCATTATGAAGGCTGGTACGCGATCCGGGACGAGGCGTTCTATGACGAGGGCGAACTCACCACCCGGCCCGATGGCTCCCGGCTGGCGCCCACCGGCGCACCGGTCGAATGGGTGAAGGAGCCTTCGTATTTTTTCCGGCTGTCCGCCTGGCAGGACCGGCTGTTGAAATTTTATGAGGAAAATCCGGACTTCATCGCGCCAGCCTCCAGCCGGAACGAGGTCATCAGCTTCGTCAAAGGCGGCTTGCACGATCTGTCGATCAGCCGGACCACCTTCAGTTGGGGCGTGCCGGTGCCGGACGCGCCGGGGCATGTGATGTATGTCTGGCTCGACGCGCTGATCAACTACATCACCGGCTGCGGCTTCCCGGATGAGGACGCGCCGCGCTGGCGCTTCTGGCCCGCCGACGTGCATGTCGTGGGGAAGGAGATCACGCGCTTTCACGCCGTTTACTGGCCTGCCTTCCTGATGTCGGCCGGCCTGCCAGTGCCGCACCGGGTGAGCGCCAATGGCTGGTGGCTCGTCGAAGGCGAGAAAATGTCCAAATCCCTGGGCAATGTGATCGACCCGCGCGATCTGGTCAGAACCTATGGGCTCGATCAGATCCGTTATTATATCCTTAAGGAAAAGCCGTTTGGCGGCGATGGCTCCATCAGTTACAAAGGCATCGCCACCCGGATCAACGTCGAACTCGCCAACGATCTGGGCAATCTGGCGCAA
>JAYVCG010000680.1:0-4364 GCA_043750075.1 Acetobacteraceae bacterium
AATGCGCGCCCGGTCCATGAAATCCTCCATTCCTGGAGGCCCATACGACCGGACACTTCACGAGCTACGAAAACCGGACAGATCACGAGCTAGCCACACGGGACGAAGCCTCGCTTGACTCCCGCCCCGGATGGTGCTGCGCTCCTTCTCAACCACCAGGACTTCAACGTCACTGCACCGTGGAGGAAGAAAAATGACAGGTCACGCCCACCAGACACCCGCGCAAATCCGCGCGAGCCTGAACCATCCGGTTATCGACGGCGACGGTCACTGGGTCGAATACGATCCGGTCTTCGCGGAAAGAATGCGAAAAGTGGGCGGCGACAAAGCCGCGGACGGTTTCCTCGCGTCAATGGCGGCCACGAAAACCGCGCTGAACATGTCAGTCGAGGAACGGAAACGCCGCCGCGTCGCGATGCCCGGCTTCTGGACCCGCCAGACCGGCAACACGCTCGACCGCGCCACGGCGATGATGCCCCGATTGCTGTATGACCGGCTGGACGAATTCGGCTCCGACTTCTCGATCGTCTACCCGACCGCCGGATTGCGCCTGCCGCGGATCAAGGACGACGAAACACGGCGGGCGGTGATCCGCGCCTACAACATCGTCGCGGCGGAATATTTCGAGAAACTGTCGGACCGCATGACCCCGGCGGCGATCATTCCCATGCACACGCCGGAAGAAGCCATCGCGGAACTGGACTTCACCACCAAACAACTCGGCTCCAAGGTGGGGATGTTCGGCAGCGCCTTCCCGCGCAAGGTCGAAGCCGTGGCGAACGATCCGGAATCGAGCCGGTTCGGCGTCTGGTACGAGGTCTTCGGCGTCGATGGTCTTTACGACTACGATCCGGTCTGGGCCAAATGCCGCGACGTGAAGATCGCGCCCACCTTCCACAGCACCGGCAGCGCGCAGGCGCTGCGTAATTCGCCGACCAATTTCGTCTACAACCATATTGGCCACTTCGCCGACGCGGGCCACGCCGCTGCCAAGGGCATTTTCCTGGGGGGTGTCACGCGGCGTTTCCCTGAACTGCGCTTCGCTTTCCTCGAAGGCGGTGCTGGGTGGGCCTCGCAGTTGTTCGGCGATCTGATCGAGCACTGGGAACGCCGCAACATCCGGGCGCTGGAACACATGCATCCGGACAAGCTCGACCGCACATTGCTGATGAGCCTGGTGGAGAAATACGGCTATCAGGACATCCTCAGCGCGTTGAAGGAACGGAACGGAACGCCAGACCCGGAACTGCTGGGGACGGGCGGGCTGGAAGAACTCGACGATTTCGCGAAATGCAAGATCACCCGCAAGGAGGACTGGAAGGATCTCTATTCGACCCCGTTCTATTTCGGCTGCGAGGCCGATGACCGGATGAACGCGGTCGCTTTCGGCAAAACCAATCCGTTCGGGGTGAAACTGAACGCGATCTACAGTTCCGACATCGGGCATTTCGACGTGATCGACATGCGCGATCCGTTGCCGGAGGCGTATGAACTGGTCGAGGACGGCTTCATCACCAAAGACGATTTCCACGATTTCGTCTTCGGCAACACGGTGCGTCTGTGGGGCACGCAGAATCCGAACTTCTTCGACGGCACGCGGGTCGCGGCGGAGGCGAAGGCGTTGCTGGCTCAGGCCCCGGCGCGCATGGCGGCGGAGTGACGCGAGGTTGAAACCATCGCGGTGCCTCGAAAACACCGCGATGCCTGATACCAACCTGCTTAAAGAATGACGTACGGCTTTTCCCCGTCATCCCCCGGTCGAGCCGGGGGATGACGGGGATGGGTCAATGATAAGGGCCGCTTGTATTGCATGAAAAACGCGGCGTCCTGACGGGCGCCGCGTTTTTTCATCACACGTCCAGAACCGTGATCAGGCCCTCAGCGAGTCCGGCACTTTACCGCCGTTCTCCGCCAGCTTCGTCATCACCTGCTTGTGCAGCCAGATGTTCATCGAGGCGGAGTCATTGCTGTCGCCATCAAAGCCCAGTTCGTCGGCGAGTTCCTTGCGGGCGCCCAGGCTGCTGTCGAGACCGAGGAGTTTCATCAGGTCAACGATCGACTCGCGCCAGTTGAGGTTGTCGCTGGAGGGCATGCCTTCCAGCACCGCCTCGACATCGACCGGTGCTCCGGCGGCGGGTGTTTCACCAGCGGCGCCAGCGGCCGGCGCGGCCGGTGCGTCAGTGGCCGGGGCCGCATGGGCTGAACCCATGCCAAGCTTCGATAGGATGGAGCCGAATATACTCACTTGAGTCTCCTGTTTTCTTGATAACCCCCCGTATATAAGTGGCCAAAATCACTTGTCCACCACGCGGCGCGTGTTCACCGGACATTCATCGCGGTTCATGCCAAAAGCCCTTGCGTGTTGGCTCATGGCCCCGCCACGCGGTATCCGGGAACCGCGCACCGCCAGAGCGCCGTCAGCAACAGGCTGGTCAACACGCCCGCGCCAAGATTCCATGCCAATAACAACGACGGGGCCTCGAACGTGCGCGTGAGGGAAAATCCCACGGTCGCCAGCCCCCCGACCGCGACCCCCGCGAGCCAGCCCGTCCTCCACCCATGCGCCAGCGGCCCTGGGCGTAACATCTGGAACAGCAGCACGGCCAGCAGCGCGCTCACGATCAGGAAAACGGTGGCGCAATGCAGTGTGCCGTCCATCCCGGACAGTCCCGCGGCCGTGGCGGCCGGGCGTGTCAGGCACTCCGCGGCAATCAGTCCCGTCCACGCCAGGCCGGAGGGCAGCGGCAGCCAGGCCCAGAGGCGCGACCGGTCCGGCAGGCTGACCAGGAACGCCCCCATGGCGGCCAGCGCGCCCGTCACTCCGGCGGCGGCCAGACTGGCGGCATACAAGGGATCGGCCAGACGCGCCGCCAGATTGGGGCACAATCCATCCACCGCGATCGTCCCCCCGATCACCACGCCCGCCAGCCCCAGCCACCCCAGCGCCCTGGGCAAGGGACTCGCCAGACGCCGCACGGGCGCCGCCTCGCGCACCAGGGCCTCGATCAGCGCATCCGTGCCGGTCATGCCGGTTGCTCCCCCAGCAGCAGGCTGCGCAGGCGGCGCAGGCCGCGATGCGTGGCGACCTTCAACGCCCCGGCCGATATTCCGGTTTCCAACGCCACCACCCGTAAGGATTGTTCCGCGAGCTTCAACCGCTCGATCGCCAGTTTCTGGGTGGCGGGAAGTTGGCTGATGGCCCAGGGAAGGCCTGCCTCACTGGCGGCGGGGGGGCGTTCGGGAGAGGCGATCTGTTCATGCACCCCGGTCAGCGGCACCTCCCTCGCCATCCGCCGATGGGACACGCGCCGCTGGTCGATGACGCGGTGGCGCGCGATGCCGGCGAGCCAGGGGCGGAAAGGACGGGAAGGATCATAACTCCGCCGTGCCTCATGCACGGCGATCAGCACGTTTTGCACCGCGTCCTCGATCTCCGATGGGTGGGTCAGCAAGCGGGCGGCGATGGCGCGCACATAAGGGGTGATCGCGAGCAGCAAACGCCGGTAGGCCGCGCGGTCGCCTTCCTGCGCCGCCGCCATCCAGAGGCCCCACTCCCCATTCTCGTTCATGACCATGCCATACCATGCACGGGTTCCGTCCGCGCGGGATTTATTTTCACCCTGACGCGTAACCTTGGCGCCGCGTTCATCGAACAAGGGGAGTGAAGCAACACTGTAAGGAAATCCCATCATGCAGCGCCGTACCTTATTCCGCGCCGTCCCCGCCGCCATCGCGTTCGCCGCGGCGGGCGCCGCCCTGATCACCGCCACGCCCGTGGACGCCGCGACGCGAACGCCGTTCACGCAGCAGGCGCTTGGCGCCGCGCAAGAGGCCAACAAGCCGATCCTGATCGCCGTCCACGCGGACTGGTGTCCCGTTTGCGCCAAACAAACACCGATCATCAACAGCCTGATGCAAAAGCCCGAGTTTCAAAGCCTGGTGATCCTGACCGTTGATTTCGATACGCAAAAAGACGTGCTCAAGACCCTCGGCGTCACCAAACAGAGCACGCTGATCGTCATGCACGGCAGCGTCGAACGCGGCCGTTCCGTGGGCGTGACGGCACAGGACGAGATCCAGGCGCTGATGATGAAGGCGCGGGCCTGAACGATGACCGGCGGCGGCATTCTGTTCGGCTTCCTGGCCGGGATTTTCTCGACGCTGTCGCCCTGCGTGCTGCCGCTGCTCCCCTTGGTGCTGGGGGCGGCGGTGGCGGCGCATCGGTTCGGAATGCTGGCGCTCGCCGCCGGGATGGTGCTGTCCTTCGTCAGCGTGGGGATGCTGGTGGCGACGGTGGGGTTCTCCGCCGGGCTGAGCGCCGACCTGTTCCGCGTTCTCTCCGCGGCCGTGCTCGGTCTTCTGGG
>JAYVCG010000681.1:0-6638 GCA_043750075.1 Acetobacteraceae bacterium
CCCGGCGGGCGGCTGGCCGGGAGTTCCGGCCAGGATCGCCTCGGCCACGCGGTCCGGGCCAAACAGCAGCGCGTCGAATTCCGTTTCGGTGGCGGTGAATTCATGCGCCAGGCGTTCGTATTCCGCGAGGCCGCGCACCAGCCGGAGGATATCGGTCAGATCGGCATGGGCCGCGGAACGCAGCGTGTGGTTCACAGCATCAGGCTCAACGGGTCTTCCAGCAAAGTCTTGAATTCCCGCAGCCAGCGCGCGCCCAGTGCGCCATCGACGACGCGGTGATCGACGCTGAGGGTGCAGGTCATGACGGTGGCGATGGCCAGCGCATCGCCGCGCACCACGGGCCGTTTCGCGCCCGTGGCGACGGCGAGGATCGCGGATTGCGGCGGGTTGATGATGGCGGAGAATTCCTTGACCCCGAACATGCCCATGTTGGAGATGGAGAATCCGCCGCCCTGGAATTCATCGGGTTTCAGTTTCCCGGCGCGGGCGCGGGTGGCGAGGTCGCGCATTTCGCGGCTGATGGTCAGCAATCCCTTTTGATCGGCGCGGCGCACGATGGGCGTGATCAGCCCATCGGGGATGGAGACGGCGACACTGATATCGACATCGTCATAAAACACCATGCCGTCATCGGTCCAACTGGCGTTGACCTCGGGCACGCGCTTCAGCGCCGCGGCGGTGGCCTTGATGACGAAATCGTTGATCGTGAGGAAATACGATCCAGGCTGATCGCGCGCGGGCGATTTCGCGTTCAGTTGCTCCTGGATGGCGATCATCGCGTCGAGTTCGATGTCCATCGAGACATAGAAATGCGGGATGCTCGATTTGGCCTCGGTCAGGCGGCGGGCGATCACCTTGCGTATCGAACTGTGCGGCACGACCCGGTGCGGCGCGCTGATGGGCGGCGCGGGCTGTCTGGCGGCGGGCGTCTGGACCGCCGTTTGGGCCACCGCGGCGGGGGCGCCTTTCTGAGCCGCCTCGATGTCCGCGCGCACGATGCGTCCGTTGGGGCCGCTGCCCTTCACCGCCGTCAGATCGATCCCGGCCTGAAGCGCCATCCGCCGCGCCAGCGGAGACGCGAACACCCGTCCCCCCTCCTGGACGTGCGCGGGCATGGCGGCCACGGCGGGAATTGCCGCGGGGGCCGTCACCACCGGAGCGGGAGCGGGAGCGGGCGCCATCGCCACGGGCGGCGGCGCCGCGGCGGGTGGGCTGGCGGCGGCGGGCGCCGCCTCCGGCACGGCCTCGCCTTTTTCAACCAGCACGGCGATCGGGGCATTGACCTTCACGCCCTCGGTGCCGTCCTGCACGAGGATGCGGCCAAGCACGCCCGCGTCCACCGCCTCGACCTCCATCGTGGCCTTGTCAGTTTCGATCTCGGCGATCACGTCGCCCGCCTTGATCGGATCGCCTTCTTTTTTCAGCCAGCGCGCCAGCGTGCCCTCGGTCATGGTCGGGCTGAGGGCGGGCATCAGAATGTTGGTGGCCACGATGCGTGCTCCCGCTCAGATTAGTTTCTTCACCGCGTCCACGACCCATTCGGGCTGTGGCACGGCGAGTTTTTCCAGATTGACCGCGTAAGGCAATGGGACATCCATCCCATGCACCCGGACGGGCGGCGCGTCGAGCCAGTCGAAGGCGCCTTCGATCACCCGCATCGCCACCTCGGCGCCGATGCCCGCGTAAGGCCAGCCTTCCTCGACGGTGACGAGGCGGCTGGTTTTCTTCACGCTGGCGATGACGGTTTCCGTGTCCAGCGGGCGCAGCGAGCGGAGGTTGATCACCTCGGCCTCGATGCCCATCGCGGCCAGCGCCCCGGCGGCTTTCAGCGCCACGCCGACCATGATGCTGAAGGCGACGATGGTGACATGCGTGCCGGCACGCTCGATTTTCGCGCGCCCGATCGGCAGCACGAAATCCGGATCGGTGGGACAGTCGAATGTCTGGCCATAGAGGATTTCATGCTCCAGCACGATCACCGGGTTGGGATCGCGGATCGCGGCACGCAACAATCCCTTGGCGTCGGCGGCGGACCAGGGTGAGACCACTTTCAGGCCCGGCACATGCGCGTACCAACTGGCGTAGCATTGCGAGTGCTGCGCGCCGACCCGCGCCGCCGTGCCGTTGGGGCCGCGGAAAACGATCGGGCAGCCCATCTGCCCGCCCGACATGTACAGCGTCTTGGCCGCCGAGTTGATGATCTGGTCCATCGCCTGCATGGAGAAGTTGAACGTCATGAACTCGACGATCGGCCTCAGACCGTTCAGCGCCGCGCCCACGGCCATGCCGGTGAAACCATGCTCGGTGATCGGCGTGTCGATGACGCGCTTTGGGCCGAATTCGTCCAGCAGGCCCTGGCTGATCTTATAGGCGCCCTGGTACTGCGCGACTTCCTCGCCAATCAGGAAAACGTCCTTATTGGCGCGCATTTCGGCGGCCATGGCATCCCGTAGAGCCTCGCGCACCGTGATCGGCGCGGTGGCCCCCCAGTCTTTCTCCGGCGCGGACACGGCGGCGGCGGGCGCGGCGGGGGCGGGGGCGGGAACGGACCGGGCTGGTGGCGCCGCCACGGGGGCGGGCGTGGCCGGCGCCGGCGATGCCGTGGGCGTGGCCGTGAACGCCTCGCCATTCATCGACAGCACCGCGATGGGCGTGTTCACCAGCACGCCCTCGGTGCCCTCACCGACAAGGATTTGCGACAATTTGCCGTCCTCGACGGCCTCGACCTCCATGGTCGCCTTGTCGGTCTCGATTTCCGCGATCACGTCGCCCGCGCGCACGTCATCGCCGACGTTTTTCAGCCAGCGCGCGAGTTTGCCCTCGGTCATGGTCGGGCTCAGCGCGGGCATCAGGATTTGCGTCGCCATCGCTCAGCCCCCCACCAGCACGTCGGTCCAGAGTTCGGCGGGATCGGGCTCCGGACTGGTTTGCGCGAAATCGGCGGCGTCCTGGATGATCGCCTTCACCTCGTCGTCCATGGCCTTGAAGGTTTTTTCCTCGACGCCAAGCGCCTCCAGCTTATGATGCGCGTTCTCGATGCAATCGTGCTGGCTGCGCATCATCTGCACTTCCTCACGCGTGCGGTAGCGGGCCGGGTCGGACATGGAATGACCACGATAGCGATAGGTCTTCGCCTCCAGCAAATACGGCCCCTTGCCAGCCCGGCAGGCGGCCACCGCGATCTCCGCCGCCGCCTTCACCGCCAGCACGTCCATGCCATCCACCTGCGCCCCGGCGATGCCCCAGGGCACGCCGTTCTTCGACAGATCCTGCGAGGCCGAGGCGCGTTCCACGCTGGTGCCCATGCCGTATTTGTTGTTCTCGATGACGAAGATCACTGGCAGCTTCATCAGGGCGGCGAGGTTGAAGCTCTCGAACACCTGGCCCTGGTTCGAGGCGCCCTCGCCAAAATACGTCAGGCACACGCGGTCATTGCCCCGGTACCAGTTGGAGAACGCCAGCCCGTTGCCCAACGACACCTGCGCGCCGACGATGCCGTGGCCGCCGAAAAAATTCTTCTCCTTGCTGAACATGTGCATGGAGCCGCCCTTGCCGCGCGAATAGCCGCCCGCCCGCCCGGTCAGTTCCGCCATCACGCCGCGCGCTTCCATCCCGCAGGCCAGCATGTGGCCATGATCGCGGTAGGAGGTGATGACCTCATCGCCCTCGCCAATCGCCATCTGCATGCCGGTGACCACGGCTTCCTGGCCGATATAGAGATGGCAAAACCCGCCGATCAGGCCCATGCCGTAAAGCTGGCCGGCTTTTTCCTCGAACCGGCGGATCAGCAGCATGGTGCGGTAGGCGGTCAGCAACTGCTGCCGGTCAACGCCCGGCGGGCTGTTTTTCCCGCGTTTCCTGGTTTCCGCCGCTTGCGCCATTGTCATGATCCTTGGAAGCATTTGCCGGGCCGTCGCCGGTTCATCTACGGGACCGGCGCCCGGCCCGGCAAGCGTCGAAAGCGAAAAACACCTGATGATGCAACGCAATATCGAGAATTAACCGGATCGTGGTTAATCCTTTGACGGGATTTGACATGATGGCCTTGAGGTATGGTGGTCATTGCGTGAGGGATGCATTTTTCGTAATTTCATGTCGTCATGGTTGCGCATTTCGCACCGGCATTGCTGTTGAAGCATCGCTGGGGCTTGCTTGTTTTTTGTTTTGTCCGGCCAGAACGCGAAGCTCCGCCCCGCCCCATGGCCCCTTGGGAGGCGCTGCCTCCTGGATCTCCACCGCCCTGCCCTGGGCATGCTCCGCATGACGGCTTGCCTTTGGAAACCGTCCATTGGTGGCTCCAGGGGATGGGTCCATCACGCGGCGCATGGCCAGCCGTCTTATTCCCAGAACGGATCGCGCTGACGCAGCTTTTCCCACGACCGGACGATTTTCGGCCGGATGCCAGCACCCCGCGCCGCGGTGAAGCCCAGTACGAGACCACAGGCGAAGCCGGGCCGGGCATTCAACGCCCGCACCAGCGTCCCGGCGACCGAGGTATCGTTGAACACCCCCAGATTTTCCTGCAACGCGCTCAGACGGCGGATGAAACGCGCAGCGGGCTTCGCGGGAAACAACGGCGCGAAGAACTCAGCGGCATAGCGTGTCCGTTTCGCCTTCAACCGCAGCGCGTGCAGCCCGGAATCATCAAGATTTTCAAGCGATTTTCCGGTTTTGAGAAGTTTTTTCCAGCGCGCCTGAAGAACCGTGGAGGCGAAGGCGGTCAAGGGCGTGGCGTCCCCGGACGGCTCCGCCCAGGCGAGGCAGGTGAGTTGCAGGCACACCAGGCGGAATTCCGGGCTGTCCAGATACGCGGCCAGGGCGGCACGCGCCGCCTCGCGCCTGTGCGCGCCGCTCCGCTCCAGGGCGGTCAGGCTGGTCTGATCCGGCAGCGCCGTCACCACGGCGGGCAGGGTCTCGGTCATGAACACATCCCAGTCCCGCGCGGGTCCGAGCATCTGGCTCAACTGTTTCAGCCCCTCGGCGGCATGGCCCAGATCGGGGCCCAGATCGGGGCCCAGATCGGGGGTGCCGATGACGGGCCGGAACAACGCCATCGCCAGGCGGGCGCGGCGCACCGCCACCCTTGTCTGATGCACCGCCTCCACCCCCGCCGCGGCATCCGTCACACGCGGCGCGAGAAACAGCACCACATCGGTCAGATGGCCCAGTACATGCGCGAAAGCGGTCTGGGCGGAAGGCAGCGCGTCCGACAGCACCGGCGCGCCGCTCCGCCGGGGGGCGGGGGGCGTGCCATCCGCGAGCCAGCGCGCTTCCGCCGCCAGGCTGTGCGCGGGAACAGACAAGGGGACGGTCCCGGCCAGCGTCAGCGCCAGGGATCGCACCGCCGCCGCCGGACCGCTCAGGGTCAGACGCGTGGCGGGTGTTTCAGCCATGCCCGCGCGCAACATCCCATTCAGCACCGTCATGCTGACGGCCGCGCCGCCAACGGTGAGCGAAAAGACCGTGCGCCGCCCCTCGAAACGCCCCACCTCGATCAGGCCATCCGGCGGAAATTGGCGGGGCAGGTCAGGAGCGCGGACTTCATCGATCAGCCGGTGATCGGTTCCGGGCGGCCAGGTCTCAGCCGGGGCGGGCTGATACTGTTCCAGCCGCCAGACGCCAGCCATCTCCGCCAGCACGCGGCCCTTTTCCGCCAGCGCGTGGCCGGGTCCGTCATGCCAGACAATCCGCGCCGCCTGGCCGCGCGTGGCGCCGGTGCGGGCTTTCTGAACAACCGGCGAACGGCTTAGTCCGCGTGCGTCTGAGGCACGGAGGAGCAGCGTCAGCTCCATCCCGTCAGGCTGTCCCGTTGAGTGTGGCGGGCGTCAGGAAACGGTCCAGCCGCCCTTGTTCCGCGCCAAGCCGGAACCAGGGACCGGGAACGGTGAACTCGGCCAGACCGGCGGTGGGAAACCCGTCCCGCACACGTTGCGCCAGGGCAGGCGGCGAGGCGCGGGGATCGGTCAGACCGATCGCGAGTTCGTGCAGGCCCGGATCATGACCGATCAGCAGCACCGCGCGGACGGTTTCCGCCACGCCGTGCAAAATGCTCAGCAAACGCGTCTCGCTGGCGAGGTAAAGGTCTTCCATGGGTTCCACGAGCGGCGTGTCGTCCCAGGGTTCCAGCGCATCCAGCGTTTCCAGCGTGCGCCGCGCGGCGGAGACCAGCACGAGATCGGGCGCCAGCCCAAGCTCGCGCATCGCGCGGCGCAAGGCGGCGGCGTCGCGGCGGCCATCCGCGTTCAGGAAACGGTCCCGGTCAGCCTGACCACCCTGACTCTGGGCTGCCCTGGCGTGCCGGAGGAGCAGAAGCTGATGCATCGTGAGACGATCCTGCCACGGGACGAGGCTTTTGTCTCTCCCCGGTTGCCGGCGTTTTGGCCGGAGAGCGTTCTCGCCCGATCGTCACGATCCGCGGCACACTGTTCCGCCCCGCGCGTGGAAAAGGAAAACATGTTCTCCCAACGCGCGCGGGCTTGCCTCGGGGCGGGAAATCGGCCTGTGTAGAGGGCCTTATCATGAAGCGCGGGAGACAACATAATGGCGTCCAAACCAAAGCCGGTCGTCCTCGACCGCCCCATCCGCGGGCGGATCTATGACAACATCATGGAAACCATCGGCAACACGCCCTTGGTACG
>JAYVCG010000682.1:0-3390 GCA_043750075.1 Acetobacteraceae bacterium
CGCGGCCACATCGGATGGCGGTTACCTGCTGGCGTATGAGACCAATGTGGGTGACGTCATTGGCTCGCATCAGTTGACCATCCGCCGCCTCGACGGCACGGGCCATCCCCTTGGCACGGCCCTGACGCAGACCTACGCGCCCACCAACCCCCTGACACCGCCCAGGATCGCGGCGCTGGAACAGTTGCTGTTCGGCACGGCCGCCGTGCTGGGACAGGGCAACACGATCTTCGTGAACATCTTCACCGGCAACACGACATTCACGGGAAGCGCGGGAGTCGATGGCCAACCGGTGGCGGAAAGCTTCACCTCTGGCGCGGGCGTCGCGGCCACGACTCAATTTCAGGTTTCCGGGGGAGAAGACGGGACCATCCGCCGGTCGTCGGAGATCATCTCGCTCCATGACGGCAATATCGTCGTCGCCTGGGATGAGAAATCGCTCACCGATGCCACATGGCGGGTCGTGGGCCGGGTAATGACGCCGGATGGTCAACTGAAAGGCAGTCCGTTCACCATCGTCTCCGCGCTGCCGGCCAGTTCCGAGCCGGGCAAGATCGCGCTGTCGTCCTTGCCGGATGGCGGCTTCGTGGTGACCTACGATTCGGGGAACGCGAGCCTCGCCTCACAGCGTTTCAGTGCCACGGGCGGCGCGATCGGCACTCCGTCCCTGATGACCCAGGCCGGCAACACGGGCGCGGTGACAGCGACACTCAGCGACGGCACCGTGCTGCTCGTGTCCCTGACCAGTCAGGCGAGCGTCGGCAACCTGGTGGGTCAGGCCTTCGTGATACCACCCCTGAACACGGCCTGGACCGGCGCTGGCGGCACCGACATTGGCACACCCGCGAACTGGGGCAATCAGGCGGCCCCAGACAATAACCACACGGCGCAGTTCACGCTGGCGAATGGCGGCACGCTGACGGGCACGGCGGCCGCGGCCGCGGCCTCGTTCACCAATGCCGGCAACTGGGTGGTCAATAACGGCACGCTCAACCTGTCGGGCACCCTGACCGATCAAAGCCATGTGACGGTGAACGGCGGCAGCGTGACGGCGGCGGGAGCGGCCTCCATCAGTGCTCTCACCGGCGCGGCCCTGGGCGTCGCGAGCGGCGGCCTGGTGGTGGTGCAAGGCGCCACGATCGGCGCGGGCACGGGCGAGAGCGGCGGGGTCGCCGTCACCGGCGGCACCTTCGCCGTCACCGGGCTGACCACTCTGGGCCTCAACACCGGGGCGCAGGGCGCGCTGACGGTTTCGGGCGGGACGGCGCGCGCCACCGGGACCGGGGCGCTGGTCGTGGGCAATGCAGGCATGGGCGCGCTTTCCGTGCTCAATGGCGGCATGGTGAGCACGAACACCGGGGCGGTGGACGTGGTGGGCGCCGTGATTGGCAGCACCGCGGGCGCTTCCGGCTCCTCGGTCAACGTCACGGGCGCGGGCTCGAACTGGCAGATTGGCGGTTCGCTGGTCGTGGGCAGCGGGGGTTTTGGACAACTGACCCTCTCCCAGGGCGCCACCGTCACCGCCGGAGGGCTCGACGAAGCAGCGGCCAGCGGAGGCAACGGCGCGATCTCGGTGGTGGGGGCCAGCACGCTGCTCAACCTCACCGGCAACCTGACCGTGGGCAATCAGTCGTCGGGCGGGCTGAACATCCTTGGCGGCGGCACGGTGGTCGCGGTCAACGGCGATATCGGTCTGGGCCTGGGGGGCACGGGCAACATCGACCTGGAAGGCGATGGCAGCCACCTGGTCATCAGCGGCACCACCGTGGGGGGCGTGTTCAGCGGTGGCAACCTCAACATCGGCGTGGTCGGTTCGGGTGTCCTGACGCTTGGCAAGGGCGCCACGCTGAGCGTGTTCAACGAACTGAAGGTCGGTCCGCATGGCCATATCATCAACCTCGGCGGCGCCAGCGACCCGCAGACCTTGACCGCGCAGGCAGGGGGCACGATTGACTTCGCGCCCGCCGATTTCGCCAATGTGGTGATCCTCAACGACGGTTTGTTCATCGAAAACCACGCCACCGGCACCGTGGCCACACCGCTGGTGACGCATGGGACAACGGGCAACGGCACCGGCAAGATCCTGATTAACGCGGGCGCCAGCCTGGTGCTGAACGCCAACACGGTGGACGCCGGGCAGACCATCGCCTTCGCCGCCAACAGCGGCACGCTGGTGATCGGCCAGCGGATCGTGGCGGGCAATCCTGGCACCGCGCCGACCATTCCCCTGGGCTCGGTGAACGTGCTGCCGAACTTCCACGCCGCGATCCAGAACTACAAGGCGGGCGATCAGATCCTGTTCAACAACCTGAGCAATTACGGCACCGACACCGCGGCGGGCAACGTGTTGACGGTGTTCGATACCGCCAACGTCCCCATCGGCACATTGAGTTTCGTGGACGCGGCCGGCGCCGCCGACCCAACGGCGGCGCAGGCCGCTTCGGCCCAGGTGTCGTGCTACGCGGCGGGGACGCGGATCGCGACGGCGAAAGGCCCGGCCTCGGTCGAGTGCGTTCGTCCAGGGGACGTGGTGTGCACGGTCCTGGGGGGAGACACGGCGAAGGTGATCTGGGTGGGCCATCGCGAGGTGGATTGCCGGCATCACGTGGACCCCGCCAAGGTCTGGCCGGTTTGTGTCTCGGCCCATGCGTTCGGCCGCGGCATGCCGGCCGCCGATCTGATGCTGTCGCCCGATCACTCGGTTTACGTGGATAAGGTGTTGATCCCCATCCGCCTGCTGGTGAACGGCCGCACGGTGCGTCAGGTGCCGGTGGACCGCATCACGTATTACCATGTCGAACTCGACCGCCATGATGTGATGCTGGCCAACGGGATGCCCGCCGAATCGTATCTCGACGCGGGAGGACGCGGGCAGTTCAGCAATGGCGGCGATGTGATCGCGCTGCATCCTGATTTCTCGGCCCGGCTGTGGGAAATGAACGGCTGTGCCCCGCTGGTGCAAACGGGTCCGGTGCTGGAGCGTGTGCGTAAGCGTCTGGCCGCCGAGGCGGGCCGCCGCAAGCGCCGGGCGGCTGAAACGTTCGTGCCGGAAACCGGCTGGCCAGGCTGAAAAGCGCGCTGATCGCTGGCGCCAGACGCGCGGGACCACTATCGTGGGGGATACCAATCCCCTCACGGAGTGTCCTTCATGCCCGTCACCGCCCGCCTGGCGGCTTTCGTTCTGCTGATCGGCGCCAGTCTGACGCCGGGTCTGGCTCCCGGTCTGGCCCCTGGGCTCGCGCGGGCGGCCACCCCGCCGGCGCCCGCGCCGGCGCCGCTCGCCGCGCACAGGGCCTTGTATCAGTTGACCTTCGAATCCGGCCGGGGCGGCCGCCAGGTCGTCGCCGCGCAAGGCACCATGGGCTACGAGGTCGCCGATGTCTGCGACGG
>JAYVCG010000683.1:0-3340 GCA_043750075.1 Acetobacteraceae bacterium
CGGGTGGTCGCCGATCAACGGGGTTGCCCGACCGCCGCCGCCGACCTCGCCACGGCGATCCTGAGCATCGCGGAGCAGATTCGCACGGGCGGCTGGAACGACACTTTCGCCGGTGTCTATCACGCCGCGGGCGCGGGGGAGACGACCTGGCACGGCCTCGCCATGGCGGTGTTCGAGGAATCCGCGCGTCACGGCGCGAAAGTACCGCACACGGTGGCGGCGATCAGCAGCGCCGAATATCCCACCCCGGCCGCGCGTCCGGCCAACTCCCGTCTTGATGGCACAGCCCTGGCCAGGACATTCGGTGTTCGCCTTCCGCCATGGCGCGACAGCCTGGCGCGCACCATCGACGAAATTTTCGCGGTCTGAGCCTGGGGCGTGCCTTGTCCCCCGTTATTCTCCATGACAGGGTAACCGGGTTAAAGGTACATTGGCATCATGAGAGTATTTCGAAACACACGTCGCGCGGTTCTTCTGATCGCCAGCCTCCTGTCCGCCTGCGCGGCGGCGGATCCGGCGGCGGAAACGGAGCGGGTGGTACGCACCAGCGGGGTCTCCGGCCATTACCTCGCCGGACGCTTCGCACTGACCCATGGCGATTTTGGCCAGGCGGCCAGCGATCTGCTGCGGGCGCTGGCGGCGCAACCAAACGATGTGGAATTGCTCAATCAGACGTTCATCGCCTGCCTGAACGCCGGGCGGCCGGAGGCGGTGCAACTGGCCCGCCGTTTGCCCTCCAGCCAGATCGCCCAACTGCTTCTCGCCAATGACGCCGCGAAAGCCGGAACCTGGGATCAGGCGGTCTCGCGCTTGCAGGCCTTGCCCCGCGACGGCGTGATGCAATTGCTGCAACCGCTGCTCCTCGCCTGGGCCATCCAGGGAGCGGGCAACACCCAGCAGGCACTGGCCACATTGCGGCCGTTTCTCGACAACCCCCGGTTCCGCCCGCTTTTCGCGCTGCATGCCGCACTGATCGCCGACATGGGCGGCCAGACACCGGAAGCCGCCGCGCTGTTTCAGCAGGCCGAGGCGGAACTGAGCGATCAGAGCCCGCGCACCGCCATGATCCTGGCCAACTGGCACGCGCGATCAGGACGCCAGGTGGAGGCGGAGCGCATCCTGGGACGCATGGCCGCCAGCATCCCGGAAGCGGCGATCGCGCTTCCCGGCATGATCGCGAACGTCAACAAGCGGCTCGTGATCAAGGCGACGGACGGCATGGCCGAGGCCTATTCCACCTTCTCTGCCGCGTTGCGCACACAGGATACAGGCGATTTCGCGATGATCATGAGCCGTCTCGCGCTGGATGCGCGGCCGGATTTCGTGGCGGCGCGTTTGCTGGCGGCGGACATCCAGGCCGCCGCGAAACACTACGATTCCGCCCTGAGCCTGTTGCGGGAAGCAGCCCAGGGCAATGATCCGATCGTGCCGATCGTGCGGCTGCATCGCGTGCAGGTGCTGGAAAAGGCGGCACGGTCGGAAGAAGCGATCCGCGAGGTGGAGCGTCTCGGCCGCGATTATCCGGACAGCACCCTGCCCGATATCCAGCTTGGGGAATTATTACGCGTCAAACGCCGCTTCGCCGAGGCGATCGTGGCCTATGACCGGGTCATCGGCCGCATGCGCCAGCCCACGCAAAACGATTGGCCGCTGTTTTTCAGCCGCGGCATCGCCTACGAGCGCACCGGCCAGTGGACGCGCGCGGAGGCCGATCTGACACACGCGCTGGAATTGTCCCCAGACCAGCCCTCCGTTCTTAACTATCTCGGCTATGCCTGGGCCGACATGGGCCGCCATCTGGAGCAGGCGAAGGACATGATCCAACGCGCCGCCGCCAAACGGCCCAATGATGGCGCGATCACCGACAGTCTGGGCTGGGTCATGTTCCGGCAAGGCAAGATCGGCGATGCGGTGAAGCTGCTGGAACGCGCGGCGGGCCTGGAGTCCGAGGATTCCACCATCACCGATCATCTGGGCGACGCGTACTGGGCCATCGGCCGCAAGATCGAGGCGCATTATCAATGGCGGCGTGCCCTGACGCTCAAACCCACGCCCGAGGACGCCGCGAAGCTTGAAACCAAGATCAAGAGCCGTCCCTTCGGCGCGGTCGCCAGCGGGCATTGAGCGTGGTTGAGGGTGCCGAACGGGCTCCGGCGAAGGTCAATCTCTTTCTGCATGTGACCGGCAAACGGGACGACGGATACCATCTGCTGGACAGTCTGGCGGTTTTCGCCGCGATCGAGGACCGGCTCGATTACACCCACGCGGACGCCCTGACCCTGACCGTGACCGGTCCGTTCGCGCCCTCGTTAACGGCGGAACCCGATAACCTCGTGCTGCGTGCCGCGCGGGCCCTGGCGATGGAGGCCGGACGTGCCCCAACCGGCGCGTTGACGCTGGAAAAGCATATCCCGGTGGCGTCAGGCATTGGCGGCGGGTCCGCCGACGCGGCGGCGGCGCTGCGTTTGCTGTCCCGCGTATGGCGTTTGAACCTGGACGAAGGGGTGCTGAGCCGTATCGCCGCCGGTCTTGGCGCCGATGTTCCGGTGTGTTTGCACGCCCGCCCCCTGCGTATGCGCGGCATTGGAGAACGGCTGACGCCCGCGCCGGTGCTGCCATCTTGCGGGCTCATGCTGGTCAATCCAGGTGTCCCGCTTGCCACCGCTTCGGTGTTCCGTGCCCGCGCCGCGGGGTTTTCCAGGGAGGCGGTGTTGCCCGCCGCCTGGGCGAACGCCACGGACATGGCGCGCGATTTGGCCGCGCTGGCCAACGATCTTGAAGCACCCGCGATCAGCCTCGTGCCAGTCATTCGCGACGTGTTGGACACGATCACCACCTTGCCGGGCTGTCTGCTGGCACGCATGAGCGGGTCCGGCGCCACCTGCTTCGGCCTGTTCGCCAGTACGGAGGCGGCCAGGCTGGCGGCCGCGGGTCTCGATCAGCCCGGCTGGTGGCGCTGGGGTGGCGCGCTCGCACCGTGATCGTGGCTTGTTTGGACGCGGCGAACGGTTCGTGCTTTACGCGAAGCTCATCCCGACCTATCACCCGTTGATCCCGCGAGGGAGGCTGATGGGGCGTCGCCAAGCGGTAAGGCAACGGATTTTGATTCCGTCATGCGGAGGTTCGAATCCTCCCGCCCCAGCCACGCCCAGGGACAATGACCCTGGTGTTTCCCGTTCGCGCGAAAATCCGGGCCAAAACGTCCCATCTCCCGATCACACGGACTAAAACCGATAAAAGCCCAGGGCAGGATGATGTTGAGAGCGGCGAGCGAGGTGCTTAAGCCAAAAGGGCAGACCACCATCTCCTGGGCGGAATTCGATCCTGTCTGGTATCTGCG
>JAYVCG010000684.1:0-2627 GCA_043750075.1 Acetobacteraceae bacterium
TTTCTGAGCGGTGGCACGGTCCGTGCGTCCGCTCCCTCTTATCCGCGGCCATCCGCGTACATCCGCGGCCAAAATGCCTTCCCTCAACCACGCCAGTCCTTGCCCTGAGCCGTGCTTTTCCTTCAGGCGATTGTTCTGCTCCGCCCTGAAACCCGCCAGGAGGGGCTGCCTCCTGGACCTCCGCCGCCCTGCCCTGGGCATGCTCCGCATGACGGCTCGCCTTTGGAAACCTTCCATTGGAGTCTTAATGGGATGGGTCCAGGGGAGGCTTTTTTAAAGCAGATGAACACAGACAAACGCGAATGAACGCCAGATGTCCGTTGGAACGGTCAGGCCAGGCGCGTCATGCCCCGCTTTCCGGGCATGACGCCGCGCGCGCTCAGAATTCGATGTCGAGTTCCTCGATCTGTTCCGGCTCGCGCTGTGCCGCCGCCCACCATTCGCGCATGTCCGGCCAGGCCAGAACGTGCTCGCAATAGGCTTCGCTGACGGGATCGAGCTTCACGTCATAGGTGCGGAAGCGGGTCGCGACGGGCGCGTACATCGCGTCCGCGATCGTCGGCCGGGCGCCGAACAGCCAGGGACCGTGCCATGTTTCCTGGCATTCCCGCCAGATTTCCGTGATCCGGCTGATATCGGCGCGCACCGCGGACCATAACGTGAAATCAGGCCGGAACAATTTCAGGTTCATGGGCAGCGAGCCGCGCAACGCCGCGAAGCCCGAATGCATTTCTCCGGCGATGGAGCGGCACTGCGCCCGCGCCTTCGGATCGTCCGGCAACATCCGCGCCTGAGGAAACAGCTCGTTGAGGTATTCCGCGATCGCCAGCGTGTCCCACACCACCACATCGCCATGCGAAAGGTAGGGGATGCGAATCGAGGAGGACTGTAACAACAACTCTGCCCGGTTGGCGGGGTCGTCGGGGGAGACCACCTTCGTCTCGAACCCGAGGCCGGACAGGCGGGCCAGCAAGAAACCCCGCAAGGACCAGGAGGAATAGTTCTTGCTGCTGATGAATAAAGTCGCACCTTTCATGGTGACAACGCCTCCTTGCAATGTCATGCTGCGCTGCAATATAACAGTCTTCCGATCTCGAAAGCGAGGGCTGATGTTGGTTCCAACGTCGATTTCTGACAGCACCAGGTGATTGCAGAGCCATGATGTACCAGCTTTACCAGGCCCGCGACGATCTCCTCCACCCTTTCCGCGAAGCCGCTCGCTACACCGCCGCCTGGGCACGGGCCTTGGATATAGGCACGCTCACGCCACCGCTGTTGCGCGCCATGGGCGCCGCGGGAGAACTGATCGCGGGGGCACGCGTGACGCACCAGCGCCCGGATTACGGCATCGAGGCCGTTCAGGTCGGTGACGATCTTCTCCCGGTGACCGAGGAAATCGCCGACGACACGCCCTTCGCCACGCTGCTGCGCTTTCGCAAAGACACCCCGGTCGAGCAACCGCGCGTCCTGCTGGTGGCGCCCATGTCGGGCCATTTCGCCACCCTGCTGCGCGGCACCCTTAAAGCGATGCTCCAGGATCACGATGTTTACCTCACCGACTGGAAGAACGCCCGCGACATTCTGCCCGAGGCCGGGGTTTTTGGCTTCGATGCGTTCGTGGAGCATCTGATCCGTTTCCAGCGGGTGCTCGGGCCTGGCGCGCACATGGTCGCCGTGTGTCAGCCCACTGTCGCGGCATTGGCCGCCGCCGCCGTGATGGCGGAGGCGCATGACCATGCGCAACCGCGCAGTCTGACGCTGATGGCCGGTCCGCTCGACACGCGGGTCAATCCGACCAAGGTGAACGCGCTGGCCCGTTCGAAGCCGATCGCGTGGTTCGAGAAGGAGCTGATCGCCAAGGTGCCCTGGCGGCATCCTGGGGGAGGACGGCGCGTGTACCCCGGTTTCGTGCAGTTGACCGCGTTCATGAGCATGAACATGGATCGTCACGTCAGCGCGCACGCCGCGCAGTTTCGTGCCCTGATGGGCGGCGATCTGACGGCTGCCGCGGCGCACCGGAATTTTTATGACGAGTATGGCGCGGTGATGGATTTACCGGCGGAGTTCTTTCTCGAAACCGTGCAACGGGTGTTTCAGGAGGATCATTTGCCGCTTGGTAAGCTGACGTTTCAGGGTCAGCCGGTGTCTCCCGCCGCGATTCGCCGTACGGCCTTGCTGACGGTGGAGGGAGAGCGCGACGATATTTGCGCCATTGGGCAGACGGTCGCGGCGCTGGATTTGTGTACGGGTGTGCGGGTGGGGATGAAAAGCCATCATCTGCAAAGCGGGGTTGGGCATTATGGTGTGTTCAGCGGGCGCCGGTGGGAGCGGGAGATTTATCCCAAGGTGCGGCAGGTGATTCAGGTTTCGAGTTAATAAGAACGGGGCGCTGCCCCGCGCCCCGCCAGGGACCGGGTCCCTGGACCCCATCCACTTAATGGACGGTTTCCAAAGGCTATCGCCTTTGGTGGGGGTCCAGGGGGCAAAGCCCCTTGGCGGGGCATGGGGCGGAGCCCCACACTTCAAAACCCAGCCTCCATCAACCCCCGCACCGTCCTTAAATCCCGCAGAAAACCCGCCCTCTCCCGCGCACGGGCCTCCGCATCCGGCAGCCGCGACAAATAAGA
>JAYVCG010000685.1:0-3644 GCA_043750075.1 Acetobacteraceae bacterium
TGGTGGCCCTGAGCGCGGGTTTCACGCTATGGTGGGTCCATGCCTTTCGATGATCGCGACTTTCCCGACCTGCCCAGAGGCGAACGGGCGGCCACACCGCGGGCGAAGCGGATGGTGGGAATGTGGCTGTACTGCATCGCCGCCATGATTCTGATCATGACCGCCCTGGGCGGCGCCACCCGGTTGACCGGCTCCGGCCTGTCGATCATGGAATGGGCGCCGCTGATGGGCACGCTGCCGCCGCTGTCGGACGCGGAGTGGGGGCGGCTGTTCGCGCTCTATCAGAAAATCCCCCAGTACGCCCTGATGAATGACGGGTTCGGCCTGGACGGGTTCAAACGGATTTTCTGGCTGGAATGGACGCACCGGCTCTGGGGCCGGTTGATCGGCGCGGCGTTCGTGCTCCCGCTGCTGTGGTTCGCGGCGACCCGGCGCCTGGAACGCCGCATGGTGCCGCGGCTGCTGGTGTTCCTGCTTCTGGGCGGGCTGCAAGGGGCGGTGGGCTGGTTCATGGTGGCCTCGGGATTCTTCCCCGGCGCGACCGCCGTGGCGCCGGTGCGGCTGGTGCTGCATCTCGGCCTCGCGCTTCTGTTATATGCCGCCGTGCTGTGGACGGCTTTTTCCCTGTCGCCGCCCGGACCGCGCCTCATCGAGGCCCCGCCGCTGTTGCGCTTCTGGACCTGGACCACGCTTGGCCTGCTGGCGGTGACGATCGTGGCGGGCGGCTTCGTCGCCGGCCTGCGCGCGGGCCTTACTTATAATACGTTCCCGCTGATGGACGGACGCCTCGTGCCGGAGGGCTACGCGGATCTCGAACCGTTCGCCCGCAACCTGGTCGAGAACCTCGCGGCGGTGCAGTTCAACCACCGGGCGCTGGCCACCCTGACGCTGCTGGCGGTCACCCTGCTGGTCATCGCCGCCTGGCCGAAGCGGGAACGCCTGGGATGGTTCGTCACCGCCGCTGCTTGTCTGGTGGTGCTGCAATATGTCCTGGGGATCGCCACCCTGATCCTCGCCGTGCCGCCGGGTCTGGCGCTGGCGCATCAGATTTGCGCCACGCTGTTGCTGACCGCCCTCCTCGCCATCACCCACGCCATCCGTCCCCTCCAGATCCCTGGGCATGGCCAAATGCCAGGCCGCACCCCATTTCATGGATCTGTCACCTCATCAGCCGCCGAGGATCCCAAAGCATGACCCCACTCGCCGTCACCGACCGGCTGTTCTTCGAACGCGCCGATTCAGTCCTCGACCGGGACACCGCCACCCGCATCGTCGCCGATGCCCTGCGCGCCAGCGACGATGGCGAGTTGTTTCTGGAATACTGCGAAAGCGAAGGCATCAGCCTCGATGACGGGCGCATCCGTTCGGCGGCGTTCGACACCACCCTCGGCTTCGGCCTGCGCGCCGTGGCGGGGGAGGCGACCGGCTTCGCCCATGCCGGCGAACTGTCCGAACCCGCCTTGCGCCGCGCCGCCGCCAGCGTCTCGGCGATCGCCGCGGGCCACGCCGGCACCATGTCGGAGCCGCCGCGCAACACCAACGCCCGGCTTTATTCCGACGCCAACCCGCTGAACCAGGGCGATTTCGCCTCTCGCACCGGGGTTCTGGCGGAGATCGACACTTATGCCCGCGGCAAGGATGCCCGGATCGTGCAGGTCATGGCCTCGATCACCGGGGAATGGCAGGCGGTGCAGATCCTGCGCGGCGATGGCGCGCGGGTCGCCGATCTGCGCCCGCTGGTGCGCCTCAACGTCTCCGTCGTCGTCGAGCAGAACGGACGCCGCGAGACCGGCACCCACGGCACCGGCGGCCGCTTCAATTATGACGCGGTGACAAACCCCGCCGTCTGGCGCGGCGCGGTCGATGAGGCGCTGCGTCAGGCGCTGGTCAACCTCGACTCGCGGCCCGCCCCGGCGGGGGAGATGGAAATCGTGCTTGGCGCGGGCTGGCCCGGCATTCTGCTGCATGAGGCGATCGGCCACGGGCTGGAAGGCGATTTCAACCGCAAGAAGACCTCGGCCTTCTCCGGGCTTTTGGGTCAGCGCATCGCCTCGCCAGGCGTGACGGTGGTGGATGACGGCACCATGCCCGACCGCCGCGGCAGCCTGACCGTCGATGACGAGGGCACGCCCACCAGCCGCACCGTGCTGATTGAGGACGGCATCCTGGTCAATTTCCTCCAGGACCGGCTGAACGCGCGTCTGATGAACATGCCCGTCACCGGCAATGGCCGCCGCCAGTCCCACGCCCATGCCCCCATGCCCAGAATGACCAACACCGTCATGCTGGGCGGCAACCATACGCCAGAGGAAATGATCCGTTCGGTGAAACGCGGCCTCTACGCCGTGAATTTCGGCGGCGGGCAGGTGGACATCACCTCCGGCAAATTCGTGTTCTCGGCCAGCGAGGCGTACATGATTGAGGACGGCAAGGTCACCGCCCCGGTCAAGGGCGCGACGCTGATCGGCAATGGCCCGGATGCGCTGACCCGCGTGATGATGGTGGGCAACGACATGGCGCTCGATCCGGGAGTCGGAACCTGCGGCAAGGCCGGGCAGGGGGTTCCGGTGGGGGTCGGTCAGCCAACGCTGAAACTGTCCGGACTGACCGTGGGCGGCACCGCCGCCTGAGACGATCGCGGCCTCAGCCGCGATTCTCACTGACTATTTGATTTTTGATAATATGAAACGGCGCGAATCGTGAGATTCGCGCCGTTTCATATTATTGTATGTGGTGTTGATTAAAAATAACGTCAATAAATCATTATTTACCCCATGATAACTCGATGGGGTTTCCATTGTTTCTGAGTCCGCATCGGCCACAATCAAAAGCATTGACAATATAAGATTGAGTATATTATCGAATTTACGGGAGTATAACGTTAAAAATACGATAATAAATCCTTAATGGGTAAATATCTTCACCAAGCCGGAAGTGAGACACAGTCTTCGTCTCGCGGCCAAACCGAAATATACTTGCTTGGAAAGGTACATCCCCATGTCCGCACATATCTCTTCTTCGTCGCATGCTTCCATCATTGACACCAGCAAGGTCCGTCTGGGCGCCTTCGCTCCGGTCCTGAACACCGCCGACACCAGCAAGGTCCGTCTGGGCGCTTTTGCCCCGGTCCTGAACACCGCCGACACCAGCAAGGTCCGCCTCGGCGCCTTCGCCCCGGTCCTCAGCACCGCTGATACCAGCAAGGTCCGCCTCGGCGCTTTCGCCCCGGTCCTGAACACCGCCGACACCAGCAAGGTCCGTCTGGGCGCCTTCGCCCCGGTCCTGAACACCGCCGACACCAGCAAAGTCCGCCTCGGCGCTTTCGCCCCGGTCCTGAGCACCGCTGATACCAGCAAGGTCCGTCTCGGCGCTTTCGCCCCGGTCCTGACCACCGCGGACACCAGCAAGGTCCGTCTGGGCGCTTTCGCTCCCGCGCTTCAGACGCGTGGATAAGCTCCGGGGCAACCCTTGGGCTGACAAACACCGGAATTGCGCGGAAGATACCCACGGACCAGGATCGCTTCCTGGTCCTCGGGGTTTTTTCGCCGTGACGCGGGAGATGACATGTCGAGCGCCGTGACAGCCGGGATACCGGCGCCACCAGAAAAACTGGTCACATTCCACCGGTTGATCCCCTCCGCGCG
>JAYVCG010000686.1:0-2680 GCA_043750075.1 Acetobacteraceae bacterium
GGCGGCGAACGGGGTGCGATCGGCGAAACCGGCGTTGGAGATCAGGACATCCAGACGCCCGAACCGCGTGACCACGGCCTCGATCACGGAGGCGGCGGCATCCGGCGCGGTCAGGTCGGCGAGGATCACCTCCGCCTCGGCGCCCATGGCCTGAGTCTCGGCGGCGACTCGGTCCGCGCCCGGTTGATTGCGGCGGGTATGCACGGCGATCGCGGTCTCCTGCGTGGCGAGGGCCCGGCAGATCGCGGCGCCAATCCCACTGGCCGCGCCGGTGACGAGGATGGTCCGGCGGATGGGGGAAGGGCTCATGAAAAAACCTGTGATCCTTGCAATGCCTGGCGGACCCGTTCCGCGACACCGGACCAGTCACCGGGTCGCGTCTGCCGGAACAGGCGGGCGGTTGGATACCAGGGACTGTCCTCACGATCCACCAGCCAGCGCCAGTCCGCGTCGCCCGACAGCAGCACCCAGACCGGCTTGCCCAGAGCACCGGCCAGATGAGCGACCGATGTGCAAACCGAGATGACGAGATCCAGTTGACTGATCACCGCCGCCGTGTCGGCGAAGTCCGTCAGCGCGCCGCCCAGGTTTGTCACGGCGCGTGCGTGGGACAGAATATCCTGATCGTCTGGCGTCATGTCCTTTTGCAAAGCGATCACCGCCGTCTCCGGCCCGAACATCGTCAGCATCGTGGCGAGGGGAATGGAACGGTTGTGATTGTGCGTCGCCAGGGCATTGCCGGACCAGACGATGCCGATCCGCGGGCCGGCGGCCGCGGGTGGCAGTCGCGCGGCCCAGGTGGCGGCGAGGGTGGGATCGGGCTGGAGATAAAAGGGGGCGGTGGGGATCGAATGAAGCTCCGTGCCGAACAGAAACGGAAGGCTCATCAGCGGACACTGCACATCGAAGCGCGGCAAGGGCTGGCCGCGCGCGATCACCAGCGGAGCGTCTGGCTGCGCGGCCAGCAGACGCACCAGCGGCGCCTGCACCTCCACCACCACATTGCCAGACCGTCTCGCCATGTTCACGAAACGGTGAAACTGAATGGTGTCGCCCAACCCTTGTTCGGTATGGATGAGCAGCGTTTGACCGGGGAATGGATGGCCATCCCACACCGGCTGTCTGAACAGACGCGGCCCATGCGCCATGTCCGGCATCCAGAAGCGCCACTCATGCAGCGCCCACCCTTGTTTGTAATCACCAAGCAATAACAATAACAAGGCTTTGGCGAACCATGCCTCGGCGTGATCCTCGCGGATCGCGATGGCGTGGTCATAAGCGGCCAATGCCTCATCGAATCTGCGCATCCGGTGTAACGCGCCGCCGCGGGCGGCATGGGTCTCCACCCTGTCCGGCCAGCGCGCGAGGATCGCGTCGAATGCCGCGAGCGCGTCTCCGTACCGATTGAGCGCGAGCAACTGGATCGCGTGGTCATGGCGGTACTCCGCCACGTCCGGCCGCAGCCTGATCGCCTGCTCCAATGCCAGGAGCGCGTCTCCATGACGGCCAAGCGGGACAAGCACCATCGCGCGGAGGATGGACCATCGCGGATTGGCTGGCTGCGCCACGGCCGCCGCGTCGAGCAACGGCAAGGCTTCCTCGGGTTCGCCCGTCTGATGCGCGAGCACGATGCGGCGCTGAATGGCCTCCTCATGGGCCGGTTCCCGTTCCAGGATACGGCGATACAGCGCGTCAGCCTCGGCCCATGCGCCCCGTTCATGCGCCGCGGTCGCGGTATCCAGCAGCACGATGATCGCGATCTGGTCCGTCATGCTGTTTTCATCAGTCTGAACCACGGGTTTTCCTGGTGGACACCACGGAACGACTTCCACCACCACGTTCACCGAGGGCCTGGGCTTTCACGAAGATGTGTCCTGCCAGTGCATGGCTCATGACGGCACGGATCATTCCTCCAACCCCCGCTGGTTATTCAATGCACGCCGGTCCTCCAGTGCCCGCCGGACCCGTTCCGCCACGCTGTTCCAGTCGCCCGGTTTGCTTTGCCGGAACAGATGGGCGGTGGGATACCAGGGGCTGTCCGCGCGATCCACCAGCCAGCGCCAGTCCGCGTCAGCCGCCAGCAGCACCCAGACCGGCTTGCCCAAGGCACCGGCCAGATGAGCGACCGATGTGCAGACTGAGATGACGAGATCCAGTTGGCTGATCACCGCCGCCGTATCCGCCATATCCGTCAGCGCGCCGCCCAGATCCGTCACAGAGACCGTACGCGACAGGGTGGCCCGGTCCTCGGGCGTCATGTCTTTTTGCAAGGAGATCACCGCCGTCTCCGGCCCGAACATCGCCAGCATCGTGGTCAGCGGAAGGGAACGGTTGTGATTATGCGCCGCCGTTGGATTGCCGGACCAGGCGATGCCTACCCGGAGAGTGCCGGGGACCGGAGGGGGCAGACGCGAAACCCAGGTGGCGGCGAGGGCGGGATCGGCCTGGAGATAAAAGGGGGCGGTGGGGATCGCGTGAAGCTCCGTGCCGAACAGCAACGGCAGGCTCATCAGGGGATACTGCGCATCGAAGCGCGGCAGGGGCTGGCCGCGCGCGATCACCAGTGGCGCATTGGGCTGCGCGGCCAGCAGACGCACCAGCGGCGCCTGCACCTCCACCGTCACGCCGCCCAATCGTTGCGCCATGGCCACGAAGCGGTGGAACTGGATGGTGTCGCCCA
>JAYVCG010000687.1:0-8325 GCA_043750075.1 Acetobacteraceae bacterium
GTCACGCCGACGCGGGCTGCGCCACCCCCGCGCGCGGCACGATCGCACGGCCCATGGCGCCCTTCACCATTCCCACGGTCTGGTCGGACACCACCTGGCACGACCGGCGCGAGGACATCGTCGCCATCTGGGAAGCCCTGCGGCACGACCCGGCCTTCGCGGACCGGATCGACCGGACCAAACTGGCCGTGATGGGCCATTCCGTCGGCGGCTACACCGCCCTCGGCCTCGCTGGCGCCTGGCCGTCCTGGCGTTTGCCCGATGTCAAGGCCGTGGTGGCGCTTTCCCCCTCCTGCCTGCCCTTCCTGGTCCCCGAGGGCGGTTTAGGTGCCCTCAGCGCGCCCGTGGCCTTCCAGGGCGGCACGCGCGATTTCGCCATCACCCCCCTGCTGATCCGGCCCAGAGGCTGTTTCGACCGGATACGCGGCACGGCGCGTCTGGTGGTGTTCCGCCACATCGACCACTACGCCTGGACCGACCCGCATTCGAAGGCCCGCGCGCACATGATCGCCCATGCGCGCGACTTCCTCGACAGGCATGTGCGTGGCCTGTCCCCGTCCCCCCCGCTCCGGCGGCGGCGTGGCGTGGCCCTGATGCTGGCGAAATGATGCCGCCGCCTTCTCATGACCATCGGTCCTTACCGTTGGCCCTTCATCCTCATGCCCCGCTCACGCGAAAATCCGCGCGGCGAGAACAGGGGCCAGCTTCGCCACCGTCCTGGAGGAGAGACATATTTTTCTGGAAGGTGATGAACACAGATTAAGGCTGGATGGCCGGAGGGGCACTCAGGACGGAAAATCGCTTTTGACAGTATCCCCGCCCTGACCGCCCCGCCTCACCATCTGTCCTGATCTGTGTTCATCGGTGTTCATCATCTTCAAAAAAATGTGCCTCTCACCCAGGGCGGCGGTGAAGACCGCCCCCAGACCGGCTTCACGGATTTTCCCGCGGACGCGGCATTTCATTGAACATGCCGGAGAATTTTCCGGACAGGCCGTGACTCTTTGAAGACCCTCAGTCGCCGCCTCCGTGCGCCACCGCCGCGCCGTCATGCGCGGCGGCTTCCTTCAAGGTCTCTGCCAAAGCGTCGAGCGCCTGTTGAAACGCGATGATGTTGTCCCGCGTCGTGGTATCCGCGGACGCGGTTTCGGGTGACGCCGGAACAGAAAGCGGAGCGGGCGCCGCGGCGGGGATTTTGCCCGGCATGGACGCGGACCGCGCCGATGGTTGGGCGGGTGTTGTGTCTGGCGCGGGCGTGGACCGTGCCGATGGCGCGGCGGACCGTCGCGGTACCGCTGGTTCCGATACGGGGGCGGGAGAGGAGGCTGAAGGCGCATCCGTCACCGGGGATTCACCCATGGAGGGCTCGCCCGGCGCGGGTTCTTCTGATGGCGTGGCGGAGACTCCGGCATACCGGGCTTCTGCTTCCGCGGCTTCACGCGCGGCGGCCTCGGCCCAGGGGGCGAGGGGACGGGTGCGGGCTTCGCGTAAATCCTTGAGCAGCAGGATCATTGTCCGGTCCAGCGCCACGATCGTCGATTTCGTGCGGGCTTTCATGCCATCCAACTGGCCCTGAAAGACATCACGCATCGAGTCGAGGATCAGTTCGAAATGCGCGGTCATCAGGGTGGACAGCATGTATTCCAGGCCATCGCGCGGCTCGAATCCCAGCGTGGCGTGGGTGAGATTCTGAACGCGGGCCTCGCGCTGGGGGGTGGTGTCGCCGGGACGTTCGCACAAGGCGTGGGACACGACGCGCAGAAGATCGGTTATCACGGACCTGGGGAGAGGGTGGCAAAAGGTGGACATGGATAATGAACCTATATAATCTCTGTAATAGGCTTATTTTCATTATTCGTGATCCGCGTCAAGAGAATCGTGAGTTCGCTCCGGGGGTGAGAGAGGGTTTCCGTGGTTCTCCGTGAACTCCGTGGTAAGAGCCTTCGCGGCGTTGAAACACGCGCGAGCCTCGCCGAAAGAGGAAAGGCGGAAAAAGCCCCCATATCCCCTCCACCGCGCGCCTCAACCCGGATGAGACACCACTTCCGGTGCGGCCCCGGCGGCGGACCAGGCTTCCGCGACCCAGACCAGTGTGCCCGGCGCCAGACACGCGGGACACGCGGGCCGCCAGGAGGATTGCGGCGTGTGGCAGGACGAGCAGCGCCATTCCGGGTCCGGATCGGCGTTCGCGGCCCGCCGCAAGGCGTCTCTTTGGGCCAGCCGCCCGGCTTCGGTCTCGCCGTGCTCCTCCTCCTCGATTTCCGCCAGCAGCAGCCAGAAGCGGCGCTGGTTGAGACCCGCCGCGCGCGCGAGTTCCAGGTGCCGCCTTGCCTCGGCCAGCGCGCCCGCTTCCAGCGCGGTGCGGGCCAGTAAGAATCGTGTCTCCGGATGCTCCGGCTGTCCCGCGGTCAGTTCCTTCGCCTCCTGAGCACGGGCTTTTTTGTCGGTCTGGGGGGCCAGGGCGAAGGTCGCGAGGTCGGGATGCGGCGCCCGTTTCCAGCCCTCGGCCAGCACCGCTTTGGCTTGTTTTTCCTTTCCCCTGGTCCGCAGTTGACCGGCCAGGGCCAGCACGGCGGGGGTGAAGGACGGGTCGATCTTCAACGCCTGACGCGCCAGTTTCTCGGCGCGGTCGGGATTGCCCTCGGCCAGCGCCGCGCCCACCGCCAGCGCGGCGCGCGGCCCATCGGACCCCGCGAGGCTCAGCGCGCCAGCCCAGTCGCCGCCGCGGATGGCGAGCTGTGCGCGTTCCTGACGGAGCCAGGCGGCGCCGGGATGTGCTGTCTCGGCCTGACGGGCGATGGCGGCGGCCTCGATCCAGTCCTGGCGGGCGATGGCGTTGGTCAGCAGGCCGCGCAAGCCCAGGAAGGCGGAGTCCTTGCGGGCGGCGAGGGCGCGCAGGGAGGCCATCACCTCGTCGTCGCGCCCGGCCAGACGCCCGGCCTCGGCGGCCAGCAGCAAGGTTTGCGGGGTGTCGCCCAGAAAGGAGCGGGCGCGGGCGACCTCACGGCGGGCGTCGGTTTTTTCTCCGGCTGCGAGGGCCACCAAAGCGCGGGTCACGGCCTGATCGCCCGCGCGCCGCCGCCGTCCGTACCGCCACAGCAAGCCCATGCGCGGAATGCGCAGCGTCCAGGTGGCGAGGCGGAACAGGGCGTAGAGGATCAGGAACACCAGCAGCGCCGCCGTCACCGCGATCGGCACGCTGGTTTCCACCGAGTACGAACCCATCACCGTGGTGACGCGGCCGGGCAGATGCGCCACGGCCCAGGCGAAGGTGAGGCCGAGGACGCTCCAGAACAGGATCGAGAGGACGCGCCGCATCAGCCGTTCCCCGTCAGCACGGCCAGGGCCTCACGCGCCGCGAGCAGCGCCTTCGCGTCCTCCAGCCACGCCGCCATCGCCCGCGCGGGATCGCCGGTCAGGGTCGAGACGGTTTTCACGGCGCCCGCCAGATCGCCCGCTCTTAATAAGGTGTGAGCATGGTTGAGGGTCTCGGCGGTCAGGTTGCCGACCACCACCTCATCGCCCTGGCGCACGGTGATAAGATGATAATCCTGCAACCGCGCCAGCATCCGGTCGAGCAGCGATTTGCCCTTCATGTCCGGCAGGCTGACGTTCAGCGCGGCTTTCTCGGCGGCGGGGAAGGCGAGGCGCAGCGCGGCCTCGGTCGGCGGCGCCACGGTGGCGAAGCGGGCCAAAGCGGGCGGCGCGTCCGGGATGGAGCCCAATTTCTGACCGGCTGCCAGCGCGGCGGCGACGGCCTGCGCCCGCGCGATGCGGGCGGTGCGGTCCGCGATGCCGGTGACGGTGGAGGCGGTCCCGGCCAGGCCCGTCACCTGCTTTTCCGTCTCGGCCAGCCGGGTCCGCAGATCGGCGGCGGGATCGCGCGCGGCCACCGCCTCGATCCGGGTGGCGAGGGCGTCCAGTCTGGCGGGTTCCACGGCGGGCCGGGCGGCGAGTTTCTCCAGCGCCTCGATCCGGGCGGGATCAATGCCGGGTTTGGCGGCCTGACGTTCCAGCGCCTCGATCCGGGCCGGGTCGATGCCGGGTTTGGCGGTCTGCTGTTCCAGTGTCTCGATCCGCGCGATGTACGGCCGCAGATCGACGCCGGAGGTGGCGATGAAGGGCAGGGTGGAGCGTGCCTCCAGCGCATCCAGACGGCTTAGCAGCGGGCGCACATCCACCGGAACGGGAAGCGGACGTTTTTCCAGCGCGTCCAGCCGGGCGTCGAGGGACGGGCGCTTCTCCAGCGCGTCCAGCCTGGCAGGATCGGCCACCGGGCGTTGCTCCAGCCGCGCGAGCCGGGTTTCCAGCGTTTTGACGCGCGTTTCCGCCGCCTCCCGTTCGGCGCTGCCGCCCTGGGTGAACAGCCGCCGGGCGGGTTCCGGGTTCTGCCAGACCCAGGCGCCGCCAACGCCCGCGAGCAGGACCAACGCGCCCGCCACGCGCGGCCACAGTCTGGGACCACGCTCAGGCACGGGCCTGGGCGCGGCGGCGGGCCTGGAGACGGAGGCGCCTGACAATGCGGACGCGGACATGGAGGGGGACGCGGCGGACACGGACGCTGGCGCGGGCGTGGACGCGGGGAGGGAACGGGCCGGCCCGGTCTCGGGCGGGGTCCGCGGGTCGTTTTTCGGGCGGTCTGTCATCGCAGCAGCGCGAGCATCTCATCCTGGGTTGGGTGGCTGGCCACGCGGACGCGCGACCAGGGGGCTTCTTCTAATGCCATGGCGGCCTGTCTCCCGATAGTGATCGCTTCCCGGTCCCGCAGCCTGTCCAGCAGGCCCGCCGCACGCACGAGGCGCAGGAACCGGCGTGCTGTTTCCGCCGAGAAAAACATCACCGTGTCCATATGGGGGTCTCTCAGCGCCGCCGCCACCGCGGGCGGCAAACGCGGCACCGGCGCGGCATGGTACACCACCCGCCGCGTCACGCGATAGCCCGAGGCGCGCAGGGCGGCGGCGAGCGCCTGGCCCTGGCCCTTTCCCGACGCCAGCAGCAGCGGGCCGTCCCGTGGCGTGAACCGTGCCGGGACCAGGGCGGCGAGGGCGTGCGCGTCGCCCTCCGCGCTGGTGACATCGGTGAACCCGGCGGCGCTGGCCCGGCGCGCGGTGGCGCCGCCCACGGTCAGCACCGGGCGTGTGTGGTACAGCGCGGGCAAAGACGCGATGGCGCTGCCGCTGGTGAGCAGGATGGCGGCGATGCGCTCTGGCGGCGGCAGGCGGATGGGGGTGGGGCGGATGGCCAGCAGCGGCGCCACGATTGGGGTAAAGCCCAGGGCTGTGATACGGGCGGCGGTGGCGGTGGCGCCGGGTTCGGGGCGGGTGATGAGGATGCGGCGGGGGGTCATGGGACGGGCCGGCGCGGGTGGATGGGGCTGGAAGACTTCACCACGGAGTTCACGGAGAACCACGGAGGCGCACGGAGGTTTCCCTGAAGTAAGGACACCTTTGCCTGAAACACCTCTGCCTGAAGCATGGGGACAAGGCACGGACCTGGGCCAGAAGCGCACGGTACGCATTCGTTCTTCCTCCGTGCGCCTCCGTGCGCCTCCGTGCGCCTCCGTGGTGAGACTGGCTCGCGGTCCCAATGCCAGACGCAGGCCCGGCGGGGGGCACTGCTCTTGTCCACGCGGAACCCTCAGGCGAAAATATCACGCGGACTGTCCGCCCGCAGGCTGGCCCCCAGTTCCGCGCCAATCCGCGCGGCATCGGCGGCCGCACCATGCGCCGCCCGCTTCAACAGGAACGACCCATCGGCCCGCGCCACCAGCCCGGTCAAATGCAACTCCCCATTCGGCAGCAGCCGCGCGTATCCCCCGATCGGCGTGCGGCAGGAACCATCGAGTTCGGCGAGCATCGCCCGCTCGGCGGTGGCGACGGCCTTGGCGTCCGGGTCCTCGATCGCGGCGAGCATCTCGCGCAGATCGGCATCGCTCTCCCGCACGGTGATGCCGACGATGCCCTGACCGGCGGCGGGCACCATCGCCTCCGGGTCCAGCACGACCGAGGCCTTGTCCGCCAGATTGAGCCGCTTCAGTCCGGCCAGCGCCAGCAGCGACGCCGCGCACTCCCCCGCCGCCAGCTTGTCGAGCCTGGTCTGCACGTTGCCGCGGATGGGGCCGATCACCAGATCGGGCCGCGTGTGCAGCAACTGCGCCTGCCGCCGGACCGAGGATGTGCCGACCAGCGCGCCCGAGGGCAGACAGTCGAACGGCGCCGCCGGATCGGGCGCCGGGCAATGGGGACCGAGGATCAGAGCATCGCGGGCGTCCTCGCGCTTCAGGGTGCAGGCGAGGATGATGCCGGCGGGCAGCTCGGTTTCCAGGTCCTTCAGGCTGTGAACCGCGAAATCGACGGTGCCGTCGGCGAGAGCCTCGTGGATTTCCTTGGCGAACAACCCCTTGCCGCCGATCTCGGCGAGGCGGCGGTCCTGCACGCGGTCGCCGGTGGTGCGGATCGGGTGTTCCTCGAACGCCGTCCCGCCCCTGTTTCCATCGCCCAGAGCCGGGCACGCGGCGGCCAGCAAACGCAGGAAGAAGCGCGTCTGCACCAGCGCCAGCGGCGAGGCGCGCGTGCCGGCCCGCAATGGCAGGGAACGGGAATGCGGCTTCATGCCCCTGGTCCTCGATACGATGTTTGCCGCCGATGCGGATGGCGCCGTTGACCCGGCGGCTGATGCCCGCCCTCCCCCGGCCCGGCCAGGGGATCGCCCGCGGCGCCGTGCCGGTACAGAGCCCCTGGTCCAGCCAGGGGAGGACGGTGATGCGGCGGAAAGAGAACCCAAAGGGCGACCTGGAGCGTGGCGGCGTTCATCGGAGCGTCGTATTAGCACCAGACGTTGAGGGAAAGATGCCATCTTCTGATCCACCCCCCATCCGGGGGCCAATCCTCGGAATCGAGTCGTCCTGCGACGAAACCGCCGCCGCGGTGCTGGACCCGCATGGCCGCGTCCTGGCCGAGGCCGTGCTGTCGCAGGACCGCGAACACGCGCCCTTCGGCGGCGTGGTGCCGGAAATCGCCGCGCGGGCGCATCTGGCGTCGCTGCCCGGTCTGGTACGCGCTGTCATGGCCCGTGCCGGGGTCGCGTTCGGCGCGCTTGGCGGGGTCGCGGCCAGCGCCGGTCCCGGCCTGATCGGCGGGCTGATCGTCGGCAGCCAGTGCGCCAAGGGCATCGCGCTGACGCATGCCCTGCCCTATCTCGCGATCAATCATCTGGAAGCCCATGCGCTGACCGCCCGCCTGCCCGGCCTGGTGGAGGACGGGGCGCCGTTCCCCTATCTGCTGCTGCTCGTCTCCGGCGGTCATTGCCAGTGCGTCGCCGTCGAGGGCGTCGGCCAGTACCGCCGCCTTGGCGCCACCGTCGATGACGCCGCCGGGGAGGCATTCGACAAAGTCGCCAAACTCCTGGGCCTTGGCTGGCCAGGCGGACCGGCGCTGGAACGGCTGGCGGCGTCGGGCGACCCGAAGCGGTTCGCGTTTCCCCGGCCGATGCTGGGGCGGGCGGGGTGCGATTTCAGCTTCTCCGGCCTGAAAACCGCCGTGGCGCAGACCGTGGCCAAATTGCCCGCGGGCGCGTTGCCCGCGGCACTGGCGGCGGACATCGCGGCGGGGTTTCAGGCGGCGGTGACGGAGGTGCTGGCGGACCGCGCCACACACGCCATGGCGATGATGCGCGGCACCGCCTCGCTGCTGGTGGTGGCGGGCGGCGTCGCCTCCAACCAGGCGGTGCGCGCGGCGCTGGAGCACGCCACGGCGGCCCAGGGCTTTCGTCTGGCGGCCCCTCCCATCCGTCTCTGCACCGACAATGCCGTCATGGTCGCCTGGGCCGGTCTGGAGCGGTTGCGTCTGGGGCTGGTGAGCGGCCTCGACTTCCAGCCCAGACCGCGATGGCCGCTGGAGGAAATGGGACGGTGAATTACCGCCACGCCTTCCACGCGGGGAATTTCGCCGATTGCATGAAGCACGCGCTGCTGGTGCTGCTGCTGCGGATGCTGATGCGCAAACCAGCGCCGGTGTTCGTGCTCGACACGCACGCGGGGGCGGGTCATCACGATCTCGGATCGGAAGCGGCGCGGCGCACCAACGAGGCCGCGGGCGGGATCGCGCGATTATGGGACGACACGCCGCCCGCGCTGGAGGATTACGTCACGCTGGTCCGCGAACTCGGCCTGTATCCCGGTTCACCCGCGCTGATCCGCGCGCTGCTGCGGCCCGGCGATCATTTGGCCTGTTGCGAACTGCATCCCGAGGACGCGGGCGCGCTGCGGCGTCTGTTCCGGGGCGACGCCCAGACCGCCGTGCATCAGCGGGACGGGTGGGAAGGGCT
>JAYVCG010000688.1:0-2583 GCA_043750075.1 Acetobacteraceae bacterium
CAACAGCACGATCAGCATCAGCACGGGTTTCAGCCAGGCCGGACCGTGGACATGGACCCAGGCGAGCGGAAATCCCAGCAGCAGGCACAGCGCCGTGACTTCGACCCCCAGAAAGAGCGTGCGGGCCAGTACGCCGAGGGAAAAGGGATCGAGCAGAAAGCGCGCGTATTGCACCACCGCCATGCCGGTCATCGCGGTGTCAGCCTGGAGGCTGACATAGAACAGAATGAACAGCGGGGCGACGAAGAACAGAAGGAAGAACCCGGCCAGGGGCGCCGCCAGTTTCAGATCATGAGCCGCCATGGCGCGTCTTTCGTGCTTGTGCGCGCGCCACGGCGGTCACGCGATTTCGCGGTTGAAACGTTCGATCCAGCCCGCGCGCTGCTGGTTGATCTTCACCCAGTCCTGGAAGACGAATTTCTTCTTCAGATCCTCGACGCTGCTGGCGAGCACTTTGGCGACCTCGCCGGTCATTTTCACTTTCGCGTTGGTGGGCACGATCAGGTAGGGGCTCGCCATCAGCTTCGTCTGAACCTCGGGCGACAGCGCGGCCTCGATCAGTTTGAACGCGAGTTCCTTGTTGGGAGAATTCTTCACGATGTGGATCGTGGTCTTGAAGGCGATGGCTCCTTCCTTGGGGCTGACGAATTCCACCGGCACGCCGCGCGCTTTCAGGATTTGGATGGCGTTGAAATTGCCGGGTCCGATATCGACCTGCCCCTGTTGATACAAGGTGGCCAGTTGTCCGGGATTGGCGGCGACGGCGGCGATGTTGGGTTTCAGATCCTTGATCGCCTGGAACCCGGTATCCACGCTGGCTTCCGATCCGCCGTGCATGCGGGCGATTTCCACCAGAAAGCCGGTGCCAAGCGTGGAGTTCAGGTTGGTGATGCCGACCCGGCCTTTATACTCCGGCTTCCACAGATCGGCCCAGGAGGTGGGAGGGGTTTTGACTTTCTCGGGGTTGTAGGTGAGGCCGACCACCTGGAAGAACGCCGCCGGACCCGTGGGCACCTGTGCCTCTGCGATCAGGTCGGCGTAATGTTTCGATTGCGCGACGGGATAGGGTTCGACCAGGCCCTGGTCGATCGCCACCAGCGCGGGGCCGGGATCGTGCAGCATCACGTCAATCGACGGGTTCGACAGCGATGCCTTTACTTTCGCGATCTGATCGACCGACAGCATCGGATCGAGCACCATGCTGGCGCCGGTCGCCGCGCGGAAGGCGGGCACCAGCACGTCCTTGTGGGCTTCCTCCCAACTGCCGGTGAAGGTCGCGAACACCAGCAGCCGGGCCTGCGCGCGGGTCAGGCCGGGAAGCAGGTGCATCGCGCCCAGGGCCAGAGCGGTTGTCATGAGGGCGCGTCGCGTCGGGTTCATGGGGGTCTCCTGTGGTGAGGGATCAGGCGGTGGGACGGAAAACGCCCACCGCCTCGGGCTGAACGGACAGCAGGATCACGGGACTGCCGGGTGGGCGCGGCTCCATGCCGGTCGCGCGCGGTTCCGCGATCTTGAGCGCGAGGCCCGACGCGGTGCGGACCTCGTGGACGATGGTGGAGCCGAGGGGCAGGCCCATTTCCACGGTGCCCGCCAGGGCGGCGGCGGCGGGATCAACGCCGGGAGGCGCGATCCGCAGATGCCCGGGCCGTATGCAGGCGACCACCGGTTCGCCGGGATTGATCGGAACGGCGGGCGCGCGCGTGTGGATGCGCCCGCCGCCTTCCAGCGCCACGACCGCTCCGGTGGCGTCGGTGGACACCAGTACGCCGGGGATCATGTTCGCGGTGCCGACGAAGGTGTTGACGAACAGCGACACCGGACGGTCATAGATTTCCGCCGGGGTGGCGAGTTGCTCCAGACGCCCCTGGTTCAGCACGGCGATGCGGTCGGACAGCGACAGGGCTTCTTCCTGATCGTGCGTGACCAGGATCGTCGTGGTACCGGACAGGCGCTGGATGCGCTTGACCTCGATCTGCATGTCGAGGCGCAGATTCTTGTCGAGCGCGGCGAAAGGCTCGTCGAGCAGCAGGATCGAGGGCCGGATCGCCAGCGCGCGGGCCAGGGCGACCCGCTGCTGCTGTCCCCCCGACAAGGCGCCTGGGGTGCGATCGGCCAGATGCTCCAGCCGCACCAGCGCCAGCATCTCCGCGACGCGCGCCCTGACGGCGGCGCCCGGCATGTGGCGGGCTTCCAGCCCATAGGCGACGTTGCGCGCCACGGTCATGTGCGGGAACAGCGCGTAGTTCTGAAACACGATGCCGACGGTGCGTTTGTTGGCGGGCAGGTGATCGATCGCCTCGCCCTGGATCAGCACGCGCCCGGCGCTTTGCCGGAGGAAGCCGCCGATGATCCGCAGCAGCGTGGTCTTGCCGCAGCCCGAGGGACCAAGCAGGGACAGCAATTCCCCACCGGCGACAGCGAGCGAGATTTGTTCCAGCGCCACGGCGTTGCCATACCGGTGCGCGACCCGCTCGATCGTGAGCGAGGCGCCGGCGGTGGTGACAGCGGGAGACGCGGTGTCGGGCATGTCTGGGCCTGGGTTGCCGGCGTGTTTTAATGCAAGAAAAATGCCAGGACCAGGCC
>JAYVCG010000689.1:0-4655 GCA_043750075.1 Acetobacteraceae bacterium
CAGGTGCTCGCCATAAACATCCTGATGCAGGCAGTTGAAATCGCCCGGACCGTACCGCAACAATAACGGCGTTGGCCGGGTCTGACCGGCGGCGTGGCATTGATCCAGATACTCCCGCAGACCAGGGGGAAACACACCGGACTGGCCCAGGGTCTGACGCCAGGCGTTGGCGATTGCCGCGAGGGGGGGATAGAATGCCTCGCGCAGTGCCGCGATGCGGTCTGGCAACGGATAGGACAGATACCGGTATTCGCCTCTGCCATAGGCGCGGTCCTGCATGATGATGCGTTTGCGAAACCGGTTTTCTTCTTCCCAGATGCGCGCGATTTCCCCGCATGCCGCGGCATCCAGCACCGGCCTCACCGCGTATCCCTGGTCCTTGATCTCAGCTTCGAGTTGGGCGGGGTTCAGGTCTGGCTGGGTCATGGCGGCATTCTGCCTGATGGGATCACGCCTTGCCTCCCGTTTGTTGCCCCGTCACTCCCGTTTTCGTGCAGATGACGGAAATAATGCACCAGAGGATTGCCCGCCGCGGCCGGAAGCTGATCCTGGAACGCGGCCTCGCGCGGCGCCATGTGCTGGCGCCGCCACGCCCGCGCGTCGAACCGCGGCGAGGGATCGATGTCCTCCAGCGCGCCATGCGTGAGATAATGCGAGAAGGGATCGATCTCCGGCGGGATCGTTTCGCCGTGCCGCGCGGCATACCAGGCGGCATCGAACAACGGATTGGGGCTGACCGCGCGCGCGTGGCGATGCGCCAGATAATGCGCGAGCGCCAGATGATCCGGGGGGACATCGTGTTCCGCCCGGTACCAGGCCGGATCGAACCAGGGCGCCGGACGCCGGTGCGCGGCCTCGCCTTCCAGGATATAGTGCATCAGCGGATTGATCCCCAGATGGGTCACGCGCGGATTGGTCTCGCCATACCAGACCGGATCGAACACGCTGTTGGGCCGCCATCCCAGGCGCCAGCCGAAACGGCAATAATGCAGGACCGGATCAAGTTCGGCCACGTATTGATCGGCCTGATTGATCTGGTGATACGCCGCCTCGATCAGTCCCGACAGCCGGAGCGGCGCCCATTCCGGCAAAAGCTCCCGCTCCGGCATTTGCATGGCGGTCAGATACTGATCGAAAGGATCGGCGGCGCCATCGTCGCCCCTGGGCGCGGTGAGCGGCACCAGATACAGCGCCGCGCATGGCAGGAAGCGGCCCGTGGTCCGGTGCGCCAGGAAATGCTCCAGCGGCGATTGATCCGGGCTCAGATCGTACGCCGCGCGATACCAGGGCGGATCGAACCAGGGGGAGGGAAAGCGTCCCTCCGACTCCCCATAGCGCCAGTAATGCGCCAGCGCGTTGATGCCGACGCGGGCCACGTCGGGATTGCGCAGCAGATACCAGCGCTCGTCGAACCAGCGATGCGTTTCCGTCATGATCCGCTCATCGCAGCAGGGGGGCGTATCGCAGTTCCTCGGCCAGGGCGGCGCGCAGGCGGTCCAGCACCGGGTCCCATTCACCGGGTTTGCCCTGGCGGAACAGCCGTGCCGAGGGGTACCAGGGGCTGTCCTCCCGGTCCAGCATCCAGCGCCAGTCAGCGGCTTTCGGGATCATGATCCAGACCGGCTTGCCCAGTGCGCCGGCCAGATGACCCATGGAGGTATCGACGGTGATGACAAGGTCGAGATTTTCGATCAGCGCCGCCGTTTCCCCGAAATCCGTCAGGTCGTTCGCCAGATCGGTCATGCCGGGGAATAACGGGATCGTCTGCCGGTCGGCCTCCGGCATGGGTTTCTGTAAAGAAACGAACACGGCGGACCCGGCCCCGGCCAGCGGCAGCAGCCGCGCCAGACGCACGGAACGGCGGCGGTCGTTGGGATGCGTCGGCCGTCCGGTCCAGGCGAGGCCGACGCGTTTCACGCCCACGGGCAGGGTGGCGTTGAGCCGGTCGCGCCAGGCGGCGATGCGGGCGGGGTCGGCGCGCAGGTACGGAATGCGGGCCGGGATCGTCTCGGGCGTGGTGCCAAGCAGATACGGCAGGGTGGACATGCGGCAATGCACCGCGTGGCCCGGCACATCGTTCCAGCGGTGACAAAACTGTGCCACACCCGGAATGTTCGCCAGCAGCGGCCCCATTTCCTGACTGCAACCAACGATGATGTCCTGCACACGCTCCGCCGCCATCGGGATGTAGCGGGCGAACTGGATCGTGTCACCATAGCCCTGATCGCCGACCAGCAATAAACGCCCGGTGGGAATGCGCATGCCGTTCCAGTGCGCCGAGGTCATCGCGGGCATCGTCGCCTTGCCGGCCTCGGTCAGGTTGCGCCATTCGTATTCCATCCAGCCCGCCTCGAAATTCCGCATCGAGAGCAGGATTTGCGCCATCGCCAGATGCCCGTCGGCGTGGTCGTGTTTCAGGCCAAGGGCGCGCAGCAGACAGGCGATGGCGCGTTCGCGGTCGTCGGCGTCGACAAAGACCAGCGACATGTTCACCAGGTGATCGGCGTTGTTGGGATCGAGGCGGATCGATTCCTGGCCCGCTGACAACGCCTCCTCCATCCGGTAGGTGTTGCGGCACAGCGAACTCAGATGCGCGTACCAACTGGCGATGCCGGGCCGCAGCGCGATGGCCTCGCGCAGCAGTTCGACGCCCCGGTCCGGATCGTTTTTCAGCGCCGCGACAATGCCCATCAGCGCCAGCGCCGCCGGGTGGCGGGGGCTGGCCACGAGGACATCCTCGCAGATCCCCTGCGCCTCGTTCAGCCGTTTCGCCTGTGCCGCCGCCTGTGCGCGTGTCAGGGCCTGTTCCGGGGTTTCCCCGCCCGTCTGGGCGGGCGCGGCGGGTTCGGGGGTGCTCCCCTGTGTGGTGGTCATGCTCATGGCGGGCAAAATGCCTTGGTGGTTTCTCCCTCGCAAGCGGTATCAGGGCGCTGCCAGTATTCGCCGCTCCGCCATTGGGACCAAAGCAAGGCCGCCTGGGAATGCGTCGCCTTGGGGAATGACCATTCAATTCCCAGATCGGATCGGAAGCCTACCAGAAACACGCGCTCCCGCCGTTGTGGGAAACCATGGTCCGCCGCGTTCAGCACGCGTGCGACCACACGATAGTGGAGTTCTGTTGAGGTAATGCCTCAGTTTGAACTGTTAGGTTAGTTAAATTTCAGTTAGTTTGTTTTAGATCAACGAGTTGAGAATCATATCTGTCTTTTGCTTATATTGCAGAATATCCAGCCACTGCAAGAGCCTGACAAGTTAAAAATTAACTAACAGTTCAAACTGAGGCACTACCTTCCTGGCGGTTTCTGGCGGCCGCGCCCGGATCAGCGCCGTGCCGGGTGGAGGGGACGCGAAAGGATCTCACCACGGAGGACGCGGAGGACCACGGAGGGGCACGGAGGTTTCTCACGGAAATCGAGGCGGCACGGCCCAGGCCCCGCCGGGGAAGCCCGCCCGTGGTTTCCCGTCTTCGTGCCCCTCCGTGGTTCTCCGCGTCCTCCGTGGTGAAAATCTTCCTGGCGGCCTCGATCGCGGCATGGCCTCACGGAAGGGCCGGACAACCCCGCGCGCCCTCCCCATTCCCCGCCCCACGCCCTATCTTCCCGTCAGCATCCCCCGGAGTTCCCTTGGCCAAAGCCACCACCCGCTTCGTCTGCCAGTCCTGCGGCGCCGTCACTCCCAAATGGGCGGGCCGCTGCGAGGCCTGCCTGGAATGGAACACGGTCGAGCCCGAGACCATCTCCCCCCGCCCAGGGGCCGCCGCCAAGGCTCCGGCGGGCAACAGCGTGACTTTCGTGGGCCTGCATGGCGAGACCGCGCCCCCGCCCAGAGCCGTCACCGGGATCGCGGAACTCGACCGCGTGCTGGGGGGCGGCCTTGTCCCGTCCTCCGCCGTGCTGGTGGGCGGCGATCCGGGCATCGGCAAATCGACGCTGCTGCTCCAGGCCGCCGCGCGCATCGCGAAAACCGGCAAACGCGTCCTGTATATCTCCGGCGAGGAAGCCATCGAGCAGGTCCGCCTGCGCGCGCGCCGCCTCGGCGTCGCGGACAGTCCGCTGGAACTCGCGGCCTCGATCAATGTGCGCGACATCGTGGCCAGTCTGGAACGCGCCAAAGACGCCACGCTGGTGGTCATCGATTCGATCCAGACGATGTGGCTGGACGCCATCGACAGCGCGCCGGGCACGGTGTCGCAGGTCCGCGCCTGCTCGTTCGAGCTGATCCGCGCCGCCAAATCGGGCAATTTCGCCCTGGTTCTGGTCGGCCACGTCACCAAGGAAGGCGGCATCGCGGGCCCGCGCGTGCTGGAGCACATGGTCGATGCCGTGCTGTATTTCGAGGGCGACCGCGGCCACCAGTTCCGCATCCTGCGCGCCGTCAAGAACCGCTTCGGCGCCACCGACGAGATCGGCGTGTTCGAGATGACCGACGCGGGCCTGGCCGAGGTCGCCAACCCCTCCGCCCTGTTCCTCGCTGAGCGGCGCGGCAACATCGCCGGCAGCGCGGTGTTCGCGGGTCTGGAGGGCACGCGCCCGGTGCTGGTGGAAATCCAGGCGCTGCTCGCCCCCAATCCCGGCGGTTCGCCGCGCCGGGCGGTGGTGGGGTGGGACAGCGGGCGGCTGTCGATGCTGCTGGCGGTGCTGGAAACCCGCGCCGGG
>JAYVCG010000690.1:0-2825 GCA_043750075.1 Acetobacteraceae bacterium
CCCGCTCAAACCTGAGCGAATGTGATGCGGTTTGGTGCTTCCCTTCCCGCCATCGAAATCCCTATTTGAATTCAGATACTGAATTGTATCGGAAACCAGGAATAAAGCGCGATCTGGACGCAAATCTGGAGAGGGAAAGGGGTATTCCGGCCATCCGCCGGAAAAACCCGGTCCCGGTTCAGGCGCGGAAGCGTTGTCAAACGATGCCGCGTCACCAAATAGAGGGAATGATGACCAAGGACCGTTCGTGCGAAATGATCCATGTTCGCGCCGCCAGCGTATGATGATGGAACATCAGGCGGCCCGGATGCTCGATCCTCAAGCCGGTCAGGCATCACACCCGTCCTGATGGCGCGAGAAAACAACCCTCTTTTTTTGGTTTCGCTTTTCTGGTGATCGCTTTCTTCATGAGGACGCCAAAGCCGGAAAACCCCGGACTGTCCACGCCCACACTGGCCCAGGATCATGACGCCGCTTTTTCGTGTACCATCACGACATTGGCACGAACATGATATGGGATCAGAACCCTCACCACCGTCCCGCCGGTCCCCCGGCCGGTTCAACGCAACTATGGAGTGACACAATGATCCACGGTTACATGATCGCCACACCCGACAGCACGGACATCACGGCACAGCTCAAAGCCGCTGGTTGCGACAAGATCCATCGTGAAACGCGTGAGAACACGAAGTCGGAACGCACGCGCCGCCGCCGGGCGATCGAGCAGCTCAACGCCGGCGATGTGTTCGTCGTCGCGCGGTTAAATCAGATCGCCGACTCGACCCTGGATCTGTTGAGCGCCCTCACCGCCATCACCGAGAAAAAAGCCATTTTCCGTTCCCTCGCCGAGTCCTGGGCCGACACCAACATGCGCGGCCTGCGTTTGTTGACCGCGCTGGAGGGGATCGCCGCGTTTGAACGCGATGTGCGCAGTGCCCGCACCGAGGCCGGTCAGGCGCGTGCCGTGGCGCGTGGCGTCAAGCTTGGCCGCAAGCCGAAGCTGACCCCGAAGCAGGAGCAGGAAGCCCTGCGCCGCCGCAAGAAAGGGGAGACTTTGGCCATGATCGCCGAGTCGTATAATGTCAGCCACAGCACGATCTCGCGTCTGGTGGCCTGACAAAGGAAGGCCGGGGCTCCGCTGGCCTGATAAGGAAAGGACGGGGCGCTGCCCCGTGCCCCGCTTCATGCCTGGGCATGCTTCGCATGACGGGCCTGGTCCCTGGACCCATCCCATGGAGAACCAATGGATAGGGTCCAGGGACACTGTCCCTGGCGGGGTCCGCGGGGCAGCGCCCCGCGCCTACCCCACCGGAATAAGCCGCACCCGCCTGCCATCCACACCCAACGCCACCCGCCCCTCCCGCAGCGCCAGCGCGTCTCCGCCGAACACGGTGCGCCGCCAGCCGTGCAGAGCACCCACGTCCGGCGCCTCTTCCACCGCGATCCGCTCGATGTCGTCCGACGAGGCGACCAGCTTCGGCGCCACATCATGCTCCTCGCACCGCGCCGCCAGCAGCACCTTCAGCAACGCCACCAGCGCCGCCGACGGTTTCGCCGTATCCCGTGGTCTGGGCAGATCGGGCAGCGCGGACTCGGGCAGCGCGATCACCGCCGCCACGGTCTCCAGCAACGACAAACCGGTGCGGCCCTCGGCGAAACCGCGTGAAATGCCCCGCGCCCGCGACAACCCCTCGGCGTCCGTGGGCGCGATGGCGGCGATCTCCATCAACGTCTCGTCTTTCAGCAGGCGCTGGCGCGGGATGTTGATGCGCTGCGCCTCCTGCTCCCGCCACGCCGCGAGCACGCGCGCCAGGGCGATGAACCGCCGGTTGTTACCGCGAATTTTCAACCGCTCCCACGCCGTTTCGGGATCGGTGCGGTACGTCGCGGGATTGGCGAGAATGGCCATTTCCTCGGCCACCCAGCTCAGACGGTTCTCTCCCTCCAGCCGGGCGCGCAACTTACGATACACCTCGCGCAGCCAGGTCACGTCGGCGGCGGCATACAGCAGTTGCGCCGCCGACAACGGACGCACCGACCAGTCGCTGAACCGGTGTACCTTGTCGATCGACCCGCCGGTCAGGCCGGACACCAGCGAATCATAGCCCGCCTGATCGCCGAATCCGGCCACCATCGCCGCGACCTGGGTGTCGAACATCGGCGTGGGCACCACGCCGAATCGTTGCACGAAAATCTCCACATCCTGGCGTGCCGCGTGAAACACCTTGATCACGCCGGGATCCGCCAGCAAAAGACCCAGGGAAGTGAGGTCGAGCTGGTCGTTGATGGTGTCGATGAGAGCGACCTCGTTCTCGCCCGCGAGTTGCACGAGGCACAGTTCGGGCCAGTACGTGCGTTCGCGCATGAATTCGGTGTCGATGGTGATGAAGGGCTCACGCGCCAGCCTCTGGCACAACGCGGTCAGCGCGTCCGTGTCGTTGATGACGGTGGGCGGCGGAAAATCGGGGCGGAAAGGTTTGGGCATCCTCCGGTTTTACACCTGTATGCCTTAAAGGCCAGTATCAGCACCGTGCCGCGAGAGAGCCTCCGGTCAAGCCGGGGAATGACGGGAAAACGCCAAACTGACCCGCTACCGGACATGGTGCGTGCTTGACCTTCCGGGCGGGCGCTGTCTTTTCTCCCGCGCTCCGGCGGTCCAGACCGTCTCACCGATCAGGATGTGGTTTCTCATGCACCCCTACCGCTCGCACACCTGTGGTGCGCTTCGCGCCGCCGATTCCGGCCAGACCGTCCGCCTGTCCGGCTGGGTGCATGCCAAACGCGACCATGGCGGGCTGCTGTTCATCGATTTGCGCGACCATCAC
>JAYVCG010000691.1:0-3653 GCA_043750075.1 Acetobacteraceae bacterium
CCCGGCAGCGTGCCAGGGGAGCCCCATGACAGCAGCAATTTTCCGTTGGGCGCGTATTTATGCACCCTGGAATTGCCATAACCATCGGACACGTAGATATCGCCGCCCGGAGACAAGGCGGTGTGCGTGCAACGGTTGAACGGCTCCCCGCTCATGTAGGGCGCCGCTTTACCGGGAACGCCGATTTCCAGCAGCACCTTGCCGTCCAGGTCGCAGTGCCGCACCGTGTGATCGCCATCATCGGTCAGGTAAATCGTGTCGTCGGGCCCCATGTGGACTCCATGGGCGCGGTTGAAAATGTCCTCGCCCCAGGATTTCAGGAAGTTGCCCTCCCGGTCGAGCACGATCATTGGATGCGCGCCACGATTGAAGCAATAAACCCGGTCCCACCGATCGACACCCACGGCGGCCACGTCACCAAAACTCCAGCCTTCCGGGAGTTTGGCCCAGTGTTCCTCGGGGCGGTAGGTATGCTCGCCGGTGCCCATCGTGATGGTCATGGGGGGTTATCCTTTGATTGGGTCAGGCCCTCGGCGGCATCACGCGCATGGGCGGCGGGATCGCGCCGCGCCGGATCGCCCCAGCCGCCGCCGCCGCCGGACAGGACATGGATGACGCTGCCCGGCGGCACGGGAATGTTGATTTCCTTGCTTTTCAGCTTCCGGGGTGATCCGTTGGGAGAAAGTAACGTGTAATCATGCGGTTTGCCATCTTCCCCGCCAAGCATGCCGCGGGCGCCATGCGTGATGCCCTCACCGGCGGTATTGGCCATGGCCACGCCCCCGGTCTCGACGCGCAGCCTCATGTCGCCGCCATGACCGCCGCGGAACTGGCCGCCGCCGCCGGAATCCGGGCGGTATTCGTGCGTTTCAAACACCAGAGGGAAACGGCTCTCGGCGACCTCGATGGAGCCGAACTTGATGCCGCCCGCGGAATGCCATTCGCCAATCGTGGAATATCCATCACCCGCCGCCGAGCCGCCGCCACCGGGGCGCGCCTGAAACATGTGCCAGATGAAGCGGCGTCCGGTGCGCGGATCGGCGCCGTTCAGCGCGATGCGCAGGCGCCGCCCCCAGCCGCCCATCGCCCGCTCCGGACAGGCCTGGGACAAGGCCACGACGATCGCCTCGATGATCTCGTTGGAACAATGGCTGGTGCACATCGTCACCGGCGCGCCTTCCCGCGCCCACACGATCGTTCCTTCCTTCAGAATGACCTTCAACGGGCGGAACGCGCCGTCATTCTTGTTGATGTCCGGATCGAGCAGGAAAGCGAAGGCGATGGCCACGGCGGATTGCGTGTTGGCGTGGGAAGAATTGATGAATCCCGTGACCTGTGGATCGGAATCGCTGAGATCGACGGTCACGTCGCTGCCTTGTTTCGTGACGCGCGCCCGGATGACGATGTTGGTTTTATCGAAACCGTCATCGTCCAGAACCGCCTCTCCCTCGTAAACGCCATCTTTCCAGGTGGAGACAATGGAGCGCGCATGGCGTTCCGCCGCGTCCAGCATCGCCTCCACCGCGTTTTCCAGCACGGGCGCGCCATATTCCGCGATCACCGCGGTCAGGCGCTGGTGGCCCAGTTTGGCGGCGCCGATCTGTGCCGCGAGGTCGCCGCGAAAATCGCGCGGGTGGCGGACGTTCAAGGCCAGCATTTCCAGCAGATCTTCACGCAGCACGCCGTTTTCGGTCAGGCGCATGGGGGGGATGCGCAAACCTTCGTGCCAGATCTCGGTCGCGGCGGGGTTGTAGGCGCCGTGCGTCGCGCCGCCGATATCGGAATGATGCGCCCGCACGACGGACCAGAACATCAACCGCCCATTGGCGAAAATCGGCACGAACGCGGTCAGGTCGGGCAGGTGCGAGCCGCCGCGATAGGGGTCGTTCAGCAGGTACACGTCATCAGGCGCCGGATCGGGAAACCGCGCCATCAGAGCCTTGGCTGCCCAGGACATGGCCCCGACATGAACCGGGATATGATCCGCCTGCGCCACGAGGCGGCAGTGCCGGTCGATCAGCGCGATGGAAAAATCGCGTGAGGAATTGAGGATTTGCGAGTATGCGGTGCGCAGCATCGCCTCGCCCATTTCCTCGGCGATGGCGTTGAGCCGGTTCTGAAGAACCGCGACGGTGATTGGATCGGTCATGGCGCGATGCTGCCGCATCCCGTCCGGTTGGGGAAGAGGCGCGCTGGCCGGTACTGGGCGGTCGATGAGGCCTTCCCTTGCTTCAGGTGATTGCCACGCTGTCAGGCCAGCCAGGATCGTGAGACACTCCGCGATCACGTATTCCAAACCTGATGCCCGGCGAGAACCCTTCTTCGCCCAGGCGTGTTTCTTCTTTTCAATCTCCCCGTACTGGATGATGATCCACTAATCATGACAGGGCATGGCATATTAAAACAGGCTGATCGGCGATCTTTTTTAAACAAAGGACCATCCGTGGCCTCAGGCCGGATCGTATTTTCCAGGCGAAGCGCATGGCGTGGAAAAGCCTGTCTCGCATCGGCCGCGCTTCATGCCATGGTACTCGCCGTGGTGATGGCGCTGGCCGTGCGCGCACCGGAACCAAATTTTTTAGAAGAAACGACTTTTCAAATGGTGTTTGAACAACCGGCCGAGATTGTCCCGCTACCCCCGGAGATCATCATGGAAGCACCACCCGCGCCGGCACCGCCTTTGAGCGCATTTTCACCCGAGGTTTCCCCGCCCGTACCAAAGGAGGTTTCACCGACGCCACAACCACTCCCTCCACCATCATCAAAACCAGCCCAGACCCCATCGCCGCAGAAATCCAGATCTCCGCCGCCAAAACCCGTGGCCGCGACGCGGCCCGCGCCGGTCAGGCAAGCTGTGTCTCAAATGGCCCGGCCCGGTCCGGCCGCCTTGCCGACGAACCTGGCACGGGCCATGCTCGTCGCGCCAGTACCGGCCCTCGCGCCGGCCATGCCCCTGATCGATGCGGCGTGGCAACGGGCGGTGTCGGGTTGGCTGGTCTCGGCCCGGAACTACCCGGAGGAAGCCCGCCGCCGCGGAGAGGAAGGCCGGGTCACGGTGCGGTTCACCGTCGATCGCATGGGCCGGGTGGTGGAGGCGGCGGTCGCCGGTCCATCTGGGTTTGTCCTGCTGGACGCGGCGGCGCTCGCCCTGCTGCGTCAGGCGGTCTTGCCGGCGTTTCCCCCATCAATGACCCAGGCGCGTGTCACCCTGACGACCGCGGTGCGTTACACGTTGCGATGACAGGCACTTTGGGCGATGAAAAGCACCCTGGGCGATGACCCGCACTCCGGTCGCGTGATGGGATGACATATCGCCATGTCCCGGTGAATCGTTCATGTTCCCGGTCCATGACAGATGCCGGAAGTGGACGCCCATGACCCCTGCCATCGATGCCGACCGTCTCTGGCGATCCATCATGGACCTCGCCGAAATTGGACCAACGCCAGAAGGGGGAAGCCGCCGGCTTGCTCTCTCGCCAGAGGATACCGCCGCGCGGGCGTTGCTCGTGGACTGGTGCCAGCCGCTCAACCTGACCCTGGAGCGGGACGGGATCGGCAACATGTTCCTGCGGCGCGAGGGGCGCGATCCGGCCGCGGGCGCCGTGGCGTTTGGCAGCCATCTGGACACGGTGCCGACCGGCGGGCGTTTCGAC
>JAYVCG010000692.1:0-2536 GCA_043750075.1 Acetobacteraceae bacterium
GATCGCCTCACGCGCCGTCACCGGGCCGGGCAGGCTTTCATCGCCAGGACCGGCGGGCAGATAGCCCGCCGCCACATGCCGCAACGCCACGGCGCGCGTCCCGGCATAACCGCGCGGCAGGCGCAGAAAGCGCGAAGCGGCGGGGAAGCGCACGGACACGCCCAGTTCCTTACGATAGGCGATCAGGAAAACCCGGTCGCGCATTTGCGGACAGCCATGGAAGGCGCTGTTGATCAGCGAATAGCGCGCCACGTAGCCAAGTGCTTCCAGCGCCTCGACCATTTCTTCAACGACATTATGATGGCCGTAATGCAAGATGTCGGGGACGTTTTCCACCAGCAGCGCCAGCGGCCGCAGCGCCTTCACCCAGGCGAGGTAACGCAAATACAGATTGCCGCGCGGATCGACCTTGAACGCCGCCGGATGATCGGCGATTTCCCGCAGCTTCGCCCGTCCGATGCGCGCATAGGCCTGGCAGGGCGGCCCGCCGGCCAGCACATCAATGCCGTCCAGGCCGAGGGCATCCAGGAGTTCCTGGGGTTCGATGCGCGTCATGTCGCGCGCCATGCCATGCCGCTCACGATCCTCGGGATGGAAATTCCGCGCGTGGGTGCGCGCGGCCAGCGGGTCCATCTCCACCGCGCCCGCGATGTGAAAGCCCGCGCGTTGAAAGCCAAGCGAGAGACCGCCCGCGCCCGCGAACACATCCAGCACCCGCAGCGGTTCCCCGCGCGCCAGCCGCGCGAAACCGTTCATGCCAACAACATCATGCCAAGAACATCATAAAAGAAACGATCGCGACCGGGCGGCGAGCCCGGCCTCGTCCTTCGTTTCGCATTCCCACAGCACCAGCACGGACCAGCCAAGCGCGCGCAACGCCGTCAGGTTGCGCTCATCCCGTGCCGTGGTGCGGGCCAGTTTCTCCGCCCACCATTGGGTCCGCGTGGCGGGCAGCACCGCGTTGCGGCAGGCAGGATCGGGATGATGGTGCCAGAAACAGCCGCGCACCTCGATGATTTTCCGCTTTCCCGGCAGCACGATGTCGGGGGTTCCGGGCAGATCGCGCCGGTGCAGCCGGAAGCGGAACCCCAGGCGGTGGAGCAATCGCCGCACGCGCAGTTCCGGGGCCGTGTCCTTCCCCCGCACCGCGGCGAGGTTACGCCGCCGCGCGGGCGGCACGTCATCGAAGGGCGGGCGTGGCGAGGGCGACTCGGACATGGGCGCAGTCTACTCTGGTTCGCGGCGTCAGACAGCACCCTCGGCGCGCACCGCCTCGGCGATGCTGTTGTCCACCGCGATCTCGAACGGCGTGCCAGGCTGCACGAAGCCGCCCGACACCAGACTGTCGCGCAAGCGGTCGTAACCCGCGCGCGGCAGGATCGGATCGTGTCCCCAGATGCCAAGACTTTTGTACCGCGCGCAGGCGGTGGCGAGGACCGGCATTGGCACGTCCGGAAAATAAGGCCGCACCGCTTCGGCGATGGCGGCGCCGGTCGCGGCGGCGGTCCATCGTTGCGTTTTGTAAATCGCCCGCACCATGCGGGTCAGTTCGTCCCGCCGTTCCGTCAGCGCGGCGCGGCGGGCGTAAAAGGTGGTGTAGCTGGTGGGGCCGCGGCTCGCCTGCGCGTACCAGACGTGGCAGCCGTGGTTTTCCACCAGGTCCGAAACGAAAGGCTCGAACAGTTGCGCCACATCGATGGTTCCCGCCAGCAACGCGGCGTGGTTTTCCGCCATGGTTTTATCCGGCACGCGCGCGATTGTCTCCGGCGCCACGCCCATGCGGCGCAGGTCTTCCTGGAGGCACATCCACGGTGTTGGCACCTCGCTGACCGAGCCGAGGCGCATGGTTGTCAGGTCGCGGAGGGAGAAGGCGGGCCGTGGTTCGCGTCCGGCCAGCAGGAAGGGATCGCGTGTCACCACCTCGGCGAAGCTGACGAGGTCGCAGGCGGGATCGCGGTGGTAGGTTTGCATGACGCGCATGGGGCCGCCCCAACTGACGTCGGCTGCTCCCGTCATGATGGCGGTGGCGGCGCGGCCGGGTTCGGGGGCGCTGACGAAGCGGACATCGACGCCTTCCTTCGCGTAGGCTTCGTGCGCGAGGGCCACGTAGAAGGGGGCGTAGAACAGGCCGCGGAGGGATTCCTGGAGGGTGATGGCCATGCGTGTGGTTGTTCCCGGTGCTGGTGGAATTCTTCAAGGCCAGGAAGAACGGGGCGCTGCCCCGCGCCCCGCCAGGGGCCTGGCCCCTGGACCCATCCCACTGGTGACTCCCATGGAGGGTTTCCAAAGGCGAGCCTTCATGCGGAGCATGCCCAGGGCAGGGCGGCGGGGGTCCAGGGGGCAAAGCCCCGCCTACTCCCGCGCGAACACATTATCACCGATATCCATCACCGCCACACCAGCGGCGGGCGGAATCTCCAGCCGTCCCAGCCCGCCCACCGTCACGGTCTCCGTCAACCGCCGCGCCCTCATGCTGGCGGCGAACGCATGACAGGCGCGGCTCCACACCTCCCCGGTCGCGAAATCGAGGCGGACC
>JAYVCG010000693.1:0-6847 GCA_043750075.1 Acetobacteraceae bacterium
AGTTCGCCAGCAGCCACGCGGGCCGCACCCCCATGGGGAGAAAATGGCGGTTTTCCACGGTTTTGAGCGAACGACCGCTTCCATTTACATGGTAGACACAGGGACACAGAGAATTCTCCCCGCGTTCACAGGAAAATCTCTGTGTCCCTGTGTCTCCGTGGTGCATCTTTCGCGTACCGCGGTCCAGACACAGACTCTGGGCCTGACGGCAAATGTCCATGCTTCCGCGGTTTTCACACGTACGAAACATATGATCCGTTTCCGGTAACGTTCCCTCGCGGGGCGCCCTGTTCAGCCCGCGCGCCTTCCATCCCGCCTCACCACCGGTCCTGATCCGCGTTCATCATCTTCCAAAAAAAATGCGTCTTTCCCCCAGACCGCCGCATGCACACCGGTCGCGCGCGCCTCATTTCGCCGCCAGCCTGCTGAAACTCACCGCCGCCGCGAGGCCCGCCGCCCCCGCCGCGATGATCAGCGTCCAGGTGGTGCCGCCCACCGGCATCATGGCGAACACCAGCGCCACCATCGCGGCGCCTGTGGTCTGGCCGAACAGGCGGGCGGTCGCCTGCATGCCGCTCGCGCCGCCGCTGCGCGCGGGCGGGGCGGCCAGGATGATCGCGCGGTTATTGGGCGTGTTGAAGAAGCCAAAACCGATGCCGCACAGCGTCATCCGCCACGCGATATCCACCCACGACGCATGCGCGGGCAGCACCGCCATCGCCGCCAGGCCCAGTCCCATGATGATCATCCCGCAGCCGCCCAGAAGGCCGGGGGAGTACTTGTCCGCGAGTTTTCCCGACAGCGGCGCGATCACCGCCACGGTCAGCGGCCAGGGGGTCATCAGCAGTCCGGTCATCACCTGATCCAGGCCGAGATCGTGCTGGAACAGAAATGGCAGCGCCACCTGCGCCATCGACTGCGCGATGAACGAGCACACCGAACTCGCCACCGACAGCGCGAACAGCGGGACGCGCAGCAGGTCCACGGGCAGCAGCGGCGCGCGCTCGGTCATCATGCGCACGATCAGCACGCCGCCGGTGATGACGCCCACCACGAGGTCGAGGACGACGTGGAACAGCGACTCGCCGTGGCCGATCTCGGACAGGCCGATCAGCAGCATGCCGAACGACACCGCCTGCAACAACGCGCCCGCGACATCGAAGGTGGCGCCGGATTTCGGTGTGTCCGGCAGCGCCCGCCAGGCGATCACGCAGGCCAGCAAGCCCAGGGGCACGTTGACGGCGAACAGCCAGGGCCAGGGCGCCACGATCAGCACGCCCGACGCCACCGAGGGGCCAATGGCCGAGGCGATCGAGCCGATCGTCGCGTTGAACCCCACCGCCTGTCCCAGCGAGCGGCGCGGATAGATGAAACGGATCAGCGCGCCGTTGACGCTCATGATGCCCGCGGCACCCATCCCTTGCGCCACCCGCGCCACGATCAGCATCGGCAGCGTCGAGGACAGCGCGCACAGCACCGAAGCGGCGGTGAACACCACCAGCCCCCAGCGGTACACCTTGCGATACCCATGAATCTCGCCCAATGAGGCGAGCGGCAGCAGCGACACCGTGACGGCGAGCTGGAACGCGTTCACCACCCAGATCGAGGTCGCCGGATCGGTGTGCAAATCCCGCGCGATCACCGGCAGCGCCACATTGGCGATGGCGCCGTTCAGCACCGCCAGCGTCAGGCCAAGCCCGATGGTCAGGATGGCCCAGTACCGTTGCGGCAACGGCAGACCGTCCGGTGGTGTGGCGTCCTGGTCCGTGTTTCCCTGGATCACGTCCCCCTGGCGTGCTTCCCCCTGGCGTGCGTTTCCCTGGCGCATGCCGTTCCGGTCCTCATCCCGTTCGCCCCTCTCCGCCATCAGGCCATCACCTTTCCGGGCAGGGAAGCGAGCACGGCCTCGACCTCCAGCGACGCGAGACCGGGGCGGCGCAGCACGCGCACGTCCGGCCCGCGCGGCGCGCACAGGGCGGGATCGGACTCGTGCGAGAACAATACCAGGGCGGGACAGCCCGCCGCCGCCAGCAAATGCATTGGCCCCGTATCGTTGCCCACCGCGAAACGCGCCGCGCGTCCCAGATCGGCGAGGTCGCCAAAGCTGGTCTGTCCGGTCAGGTCCACCGCCGCCGGGATTTCCCGCGCGATGCCTCGTTCACTCTCCGACCCCACCACCACCGGCGTCATCCCCCCGGCGCGCAGCTTTTCCGCCAGGGCCTGGAACAGCGGCGCGGGCCAGCGTTTTCCTGGCCGGTGCGGCGCGCTGCCGGGCACCAGCACCACGGTATCGGGCGGCAGGCTGAAACGGCCGGCCGCGCCCCGGCACCAGGACAGATCGGCGGGCGGAATGACCGTGATTCCAGCCTGGCGCAGTTGCCCGGCCTGACGGTCGTTGTCGTGCCTCCGGTTCCGGTCCGGATCGCGGTCGGGATGCGAGCAGCCGGGGGCGATGCCGGACCATTCGGGTTTCGCCCCCCTCGGGAACAGCCGGAAATAATGCGAGGACCGGCTGGAGGTTTGCAGATCGTAAACCCTGCTGAAGCCAGGCCGGGTCAGCATCGCCCGCAACCGCCGCACCGCGGCCAGGTTCCACCACTCTGGGCGGGCATCGATCAGCACCTCGTCGAACCAGGGCGCCTGACGCAGCCAGTCCGCGTACGGCGCCGTGGTCAGCACGCTGATCCGCGCGCCGGGGTGGTGCGCGCGGATGGCCGCGAAGGCGTTCAGCGACAGGACGATGTTGCCCAGGGCGCCGAGTTTGATGATGAGGACGGGGGCGTCAGGCATGGAGAAGCGCGTGCGTCATGCATGATGGTTCTAGAGAGCAGCGCGCGCGCTCACAACCCGCGTGTCAGTGTCCGTCCGGAAAGTCCGCCTGTGTTTCCGCCGCCAGAAGGATTTTCACCACGGAGTTCACGGAGAACCACGGAGGGGCACGGAGAAGGAAGGCATGGTGACCCGTGCGGGACGCACCTCCGTGCCCCTCTGTGGTTCTCCGTGGTGCAGGCCTTGGCTCCGGTCAGCCCATGCGGACTTTCCGGACGGAAACTCACGGTTTGCGGGCGATGTAAATCCACTCATCGCGCAACAGTCCGTATGTGACCTCGTCCTCGGGCGAGACACGGAACGTTTCGACGGTGAACCCCGCCTCGGCCAGCCGGTCGGCGAAATCGAGGCCGTAGTAGCGCAAATGATCGTGCGCGCTGAAATGCGCCCAGCGGGCGGCGTGAGAGGTGATGGCGGGGTTTTCGTGGGTGGGGCGGGTGGCGTTGATCGGCACCGACAGCAGCGCGAGACCGCCGGGTTTCAGCATCCGGAACAATTCCCGCATCGCCGCGCGGTCATCGGGGATGTGTTCCAGCACATGGTTGGCCATCACCACGTCATAGGTGGCTCCGGGCAGTGTCGTGTCGGTGATATCGACCTTGTGGGTCACGCCGGTCTGCATCAGGTCGGCGGTTTCGTACAGCGGGTTGCCGCGCATGCGGTGCAGGAAGGCTTTTTCCGGCGCGAAATGCAGGATGCGTTTGCCCGCGAGTTTGTCGCCGCCGCCCTCGGTGATCCACAGATGCAGCAGGCGGTGACGCTCACGCGAGCCGCAGTTCAGGCAGCGCGCGTCCCAGCGGCCCGGATGGCCGACGCTGATGAACCGTCCGTGATACCCGCAGACCGGGCAGGTGCGCGGCAGGCGCCCGCCCCGGAACTGCCGCCGGTCCACCAGCCAGGCGCCCGCGAGACGGCGGGCCTTGGTCCAGACGCTGAGAGCCGGTTTCATCGTTCGTGTGACCGTCGTTCGTGTGCCCGTCGTTCGTGTGACCATCGTTCGCGTGCCAGAGACGGCCGCCCGTGCGCGCGGCATCTTCCGCTCAATCGCGGAGGGCGCGGAGGCAACGGAGGACACGGAGATCGCTCGTGCCTCGCGATGGCGTGGTGTTCTCCGCGTCCTCCGTTGCCTCCGCGCCCTCCGTGGTTGAAGCGGTCCGGGGGAGCGGGAAAGCGGTGCCTCATGGCCCCGGCGCGGGGAAAGTGGAAACCCAGTGACGGGCGATGTCGAGGCGGCGGGTGATCCAGACGCCGCTGTGCCGCGCGATGTGGTCGAGCAGCTTTTCCAGGCCCGCCGCCCGCGCCGGATGGCCGATCAGGCGCATGTGCAGGCCGATGGACAGCATCTTTGGCTGCGTCGCGCCCTCCCGGTAGAGGAAATCGAACGCATCGCGGCAGTAATGAAAGAAGTCGTCGCCGGTGGCGAAGGCGCCGCGGCCGAACTTGGAATCGTTGGTGGACAGGGAATAGGGCACGACCAGATGCGGTTTCCCCTCCACGCGCGTCCAGTAGGGCAACTCGTCGTCATAGGCGTCGGAATCGTAGAGAAACCCGCCTTCCTCCATCAGCAGCCGCCGTGTGTTCACGCCGGGGCCGCTGCGGCAGTACCAGCCCAGAGGCCGCTCCCCCATTGTCTGCTGGAGGGAGGCGATGGCGCGGGCGATGCGGGCGCGTTCCACGTCCTCGGACAGTTCGAAGTGCTTTTCCCAGCGCCAGCCGTGGCAGCAGAGGTCGTATCCGGCGGCTTTTATGGCGGCGGCGGCGGGCGGGTTGCGCTCCAGCGCCAGGGCGCAGCCGAACACGGTCATCGGCAGATCGCGCGCCGCGAACAGGCGCAGGATGCGCCAGAACCCGACGCGCGAGCCATAGGCGAACATTCCCTCGGCGGCGAGGTCGCGGCCCACCACGCCGGGACTGGTGCCGCCATACTCCGTCAGCCCCCATTCCGAGGCCGGGTCGCCATCGCCGATCGAGGGCTCCGAGCCTTCCTCGAAATTCAGCACGAAGTTGACGGCGAGGCGGGCGCCGCCTGGCCAGTTTGGGTTCGGCGGATGAGCGCCATAGCCGATGAGATCGCGATCCATGGCGGGAGCTTAGCGCGGGCGGGGGAGGGGGGAAATCGGTGTCCAGGGGAATTCTGTGGGGTCCGGGCGGCGGCGGCCGGGGGAACCGGTGGCGTCCGGGTGGCGGAGGGGCGCATTTTTTAACCGCGGATGAACGCGGATGCACGCGGATGAAGGCTGGATGGCCGTGCGGGCGGTCAGAGTGTGCGCCGATTCAGGATACCGCGCGAAGCGGCCCTCATGATGATGACCATGGGTGAGTGGAGGACTGAGGGAACACCGCCCTGAACCGGCCCCCGCCCTGACCGCCCGCACGGCCATCCACGCCTTATCCGCGTTCATCCGCGTTCATCCGCGGTTAAAAAATGTGTCTCGCGCGCCGCACGGGACAAGGAGTGAGGCAGGGAACTCCGTGCCACGGGCATGGGCCACGCCAGGGGGGCACCCGGCAAGCTACCCTGTGTTTCCAGCGCCGGCCGACTTTCACCACGGAGATCGCGGAGGAACGGAGCACACGGAGAAGAACAGAATCGTGGCCCGTGCGTGTTCGCGCGGGACTGCCTCCGTGATCTCCGTACCTTCCGTGCCCTTCGTGATGAAACCCGCCTTTGAACCACGCGGAACGTCCGGACAGACCCCGGATCACACACGGTATGACGCGTTCAGGACCGTGGGCGTGCGGGCGAAGCGCGCGATCCGCCGCAGGGACTGGCGCAGCCCGAACGGTTCCGCCATGGCGCGCCAGGTGTCCTCCGTCCGCGCCAGCGCCTCGGCCGGGCGGGACAGGACCGCGTCCGCCGCCTGGACGACGCGGTCCGGGTGGAAGGTGAAGGTGTAGGGCTCCAGCGCGGGCATGCGGGCGCGGGTGAAGGCGTTGGCGTCGCCGATCGGGGTCACGCCGGCGGCGAGGGCGAAGAACACCCGGTCGTGGACCGATTCCTCGATCAGCGGATGGATCGACAGCGATCCGGTGTAGCGCGGCAGGCGTTCGAGGGTCGCCCGCCAGGGCAGGGGGCCATGGAACCGCGCCCGCGCGCCGTCCCGCGCCCCGCCCTCCCGCGCGACGTGCTCCCAGCCGGTGCCGAACACATCGACGGGGTGGCGCAGCAGGCTTTCCACCACCAGCGCCGCCCGCCGGAAGCGGATGTAGCCGTCGAGTTCGCGGATCAATTGCAGCATCAATTGGTTGCCCCCATCCAGGAACAGGCCGTGCTGCTCGCCCAGGGCGCGGAGGACGGGGAGGAAATCGGCGGTGGCGCGGTGGAACAGGTCCTCGGCGGCGGTTAGCAGGAGGGTGCTGAGATCGGGTCCGTAGCGCCGCCAGCGGGCCTCGATCGCGTTGGGGTCGTGGCCGTTCTTGGTGAACAGCAGGCGGCCGTTGCGCTCCGCCAGGGGGGCGCCCGCGAACAGGGCGCGCGGCGGGATGCCCATGTGCGCCGCGAAGGCCATGCCGTTCGGGTTGAGATGCGCCATGGCCGCGCGCGCGTGGTCCGGGAACACGTAGCCGTGCAGCACATACGGATCGCGGATGGCGTGACGGGCGGGGAAATAGCCGGGATGATCGCAGTTCCAGTTGAACAGCGGCACCCGCGCCCTGGCCCAGAGCGAGTCGCCGCCAAGTGTCAGGTCGGCGCCGATCCCGGACATGGTGAGGGCGAAGGCGATGCCGCCCTGGTTCAGCGTCTCCACCAGGCGGGCGGGCCAGTCCTCGCCATCCTTGGCCACGAACAGCAGAACATCGTGCCCGTCCGCCGCCAGTTCCCGCGCGGCGAGTTCCAGCATCCCGCCGGTGAAATCATGCGCGCTGCCCGTCCAGCGCAAAACGAGGATCCTGCCGGTCATGTCTCTTCCCGCGATGCCTGTTCCCGGAAGCGTAGCCCGGCGGACCGGTTTCCCGCGATACCGTGCTTTCATCGCGCCGTTCCGCTCGCGGGAAAGACCCAGGGTGATCGTATGAA
>JAYVCG010000694.1:0-5573 GCA_043750075.1 Acetobacteraceae bacterium
CTGCGGGACTGGCTGGGGGAGCGGGCGCAGGTGGGACGGATGCCGCCCAATGGATTCCCGAAGACGTTGAAATTTTAAGGAAGGCCAGAGGCGCCCCCCTGGACCCCTCCAGGGTGCCCCCAATGGATGGTTTCCAAAGGCGAGCCTTTGGTGGGGGTCCAGGGGGCAAAGCCCCTTGGCGGGTCCGGGCGGAGCCCGCCCGTTTGACCCCCCCAACCCCCAATGCTCAACTACGGTACATGACCCCCGATCCCCCCCCCAATCACCCCTCCCTGGGCTGGGAGCCCGAACTCGAAGAACTCCGCGAACGCCAGCGCATCGCCCGCCAAATGGGCGGCCCCGATCGCATCAAACGCCAGCACGACGCGGGTAAATTCACGGTCCGCGAACGCATCGACCGCCTGATCGACCCTGGATCGTTCCTCGAACTCGGCTCCATCGCCGGCAAAGCCACTTACGATTCCACCGCCAAAATCATGACCGGCTTCATGCCCGCCAACGGCGTGTTCGGCCGCGCCACCATCGACAAACGCCCCGTGGTCGTCTTCGGCGACGACTTCACCATCCGGGGCGGCTCCGCCGACGCCTCGATCAAGGGCAAATACCAAATGCCGGAACACATGGCGGGCGAATACCACCTGCCGCTGATCCGCATGATCGAAGGCTCCGGCGGCGGCGGCTCCGTGAAAACCATCGAAACCACTGGCCACGCCAACCTGCCCGGCGGCGTCGGCCAAAGCTCCGGCCTGTGGCTCTGCGCCCAGAACATGGGCCGCGTCCCCGTCGTCGCCCTTGGCCTCGGCTCGGTCGCCGGCCTCGGCGCCGCCCGCCTCGCGGCAAGCCATTATTCATTGATGGTCAAAGACACCTCAGCCATTTTCGTCGCCGGCCCCCCCGTCGTCGAACGGCTTGGCGAAACCCGCACCAAAATGGAACTCGGCGGCCACGAGGTCCAGGTTGAAGCCGGAACGATCGACGACGCGGTGGACTCCGAGGAAGAAGCCTTCGACCGGACAAGGCGGTTCCTGTCCTATCTCCCGTCCTCCGTCTGGGAACTGCCACCCCGCGCGCCCAACACCGATCCCGTGGACCGCCGCGATCCCCATCTGATCTCGATCGTGCCGAAAGACCGGAAAGAAGCCTACGCCATGCGCCGGATCATCGATTCGCTGATGGACAAAGGCAGTTTCTTCGAAATGGGCCGCGCCTTCGGCCGTCAGGTCATCACCGGCTTCGCCCGCCTGGATGGCTGGCCCGTGGCGGTGCTGGCCGGTGACCCGCTGTTCGGCGGCGGCGCCTGGGGTGCCGCCGCGTCCCGGAAAATCACCCGTTTCGTCGATCTGGCGCAAACCTTCCATCTGCCCGTCGTGCATCTGGTCGATTGCTTCGGCTTCGCGGTGGGACTGCACGCGGAAGCGACCGGCACGATGCGCGCCGCCGTCGCCGCGATCAGCGCCATCCACCAGTCCACCGTGCCCTGGTGCGCGATCATCATCCGCAACGTCTTCGGTGTCGGCGGCGGCGCGCATGTGCCCCACACGCAACAGATCATCCGTTATTCCTGGCCCTCCGGAAGCTGGGGTTCGCTGCCCCTGGAAGGCGGGGTCGAGGCGGCCTACCGCGCTGAAATCGCCGCCGCCGGCGATCCTGAAGCCAAACTGGCCGAGATCGACGGCAGATTGCAAAAGATGCGCTCCCCGTTCCGCTCCGCCGAGGCGTTCCTGATCGAGGAAATCATCGACCCGCGCGACACCCGCCCTTTGCTGTGCGAATTCGCCGCCATGGCCGCGCCGTTGCGCACGCCGGGCCAGTCGTTCTTCACCATGCGCCCCTGATGGGCGCCCCTGAGGACAATCATGCCGTTATCCGCGTATCGTATTCTGCAAACCGGTTCCGGCATCGCATTGGATTATTGCGGTAAGCTGTTCGCTGATTTCGGCGCCGATGTGATCAAACTGGAACCCCCCGGTGGCGATCCGTCACGGAAAATGCCGCCCATTCTCGCCAATGGCGAAAGCGGTTTGTCCGCCTGGCTGAACACCAACAAACGGAGCGTGACTGAAACGACCGGAAACCTCGACTCCTTGCTGGCGGGCGCCGATGTGCTGCTGGATGGGCGTCCGCCCGCGGTGATCGGAACGTCGCATGAGGCGTGGCGCGCGCGGCATCCGGGCCTCGCCATCACCGCCATTTCCTGGTTTGGGGAGACGGGGCCGTATCGTGATTTCGCCGGAACGGACGCGATCTGCCGCGCGCTCGCCGGTCTCGTGGTGCTGACTGGCGCGATCGAGGGGCCGCCCCTTCTGGCGACCGAGGGCCAATCGGGCATCCTCGCCGGTCTGACCGCGTTCATTCCCACCGCCGCGGGCCTGTACGGGCGGGCGGGCGGCGCGCGCCGTTTCGCCACCAGCGTCCATGAGGCCTCGCTTGGCGTGTCCGAATATGAATGGGCGATTGCCTGGGACGCGGGCGGCTCGCGGCCACGGCCCGGCGTGAACCGTTTCGGGCGTAACTATCCCGTTGGGATTTACCCCACCCAACAGGGCATGATCGGCGTCACCATCGTCACGCCCGGTCAATGGCGTGGCCTGTGCGAGATGATGGGTTTGCCCGATCTCGCCAGACAGCCGCATCTGTCGCTGAACGTCGATCGCCTGAAGAACAGCGCGGAAATCGATGCCGCGTTCGGCCCGGTCTGGCTGACCCGGACAGCGGAGGCATGGTTCGAACTTGGCCTGAAATACAAACTCCCCCTCGCCGTCGTGCCCACGATGGAGGAATTGCTCCAGCAAAAAGTCCATCGCGAGCGTGGCGCCTTCGTGCCGGTGCGGATCGGCGGCGTGACGTTCGAGGGGCCGGTCCTGCCGCAGCATCTGGAACGCACGCCCCCGAAACAAGGCGGGGAGGCACCGATGGCCGGCGCGCATCCGCCCGTCTGGACCGTGCCCCCCGGCGCGCGTCCCACACACCAGGCGGAACCCGGTACATTGCCACTGACGGGTTTGCGTATCATCGACCTCACCATGGGATGGGCCGGTCCCACCGGCGCGCGGCATCTGGGTGATCTGGGCGCCGAAATCATCAAGATCGAGGCGTGCCAGTATCCCGACTGGTGGCGCGGCACCGATTTGCGTGCCTCCTTCATCGCTGAACAACGGTATGAGAAAATTCCCTGGTTCCAGTTGATGAACCGTAACAAACTCGATGTCACGCTCGACCTGACCCACCCCGAGGGAGTGGCGCTGCTGAAACAACTCGTGGCTGGCGCTCATGCGGTGATCGAGAATTATTCCAGTGAGGTACTGCGAAAGCTGAAACTCGATTATTCCGTGCTGAAGGATATCCGGCCCGGTCTGGTGATGCTGTCCATGCCCGCGTTCGGTTCGTTCAACGCCTGGAGCGAATGCCGTGCCTACGGTTCCACGCTGGAACAGGCCTCCGGTCTGCCGTCGGTCACCGGGTTTCCCCACGATCCGCCAACGATGAACCAGACCGCGTATGGCGATCCCGTCGGCGGTTTCAACGCCGCCGCCGCGCTGATGATTGCCTTGCTGCATCAGCAAAGCACGGGGGAGGGCCAGAACATCGACCTGTCGCAGGTCGAGTGCATGGTGCCGCTCATCGCGCCCGCGCTGATCGCCCAATCCGCCAACGGCGTGGCGTCCCCGCGCCTTGGCAATCGCCATCCCACGCATGTCCCGCATGGCTGTTTCCGGTGCGCCGGAGACGATGACTGGCTCGCCCTCGCCGTCACCAGCGAGGGCGCCTGGCGCGCGCTGGCCGCTTGTATCGGACGAAACGACCTCGCGGGTCTCGATGCCGCCCAACGCCGGGCGCGCGAGGACGAACTCGAAACGATCATCGCCGCCTGGACCCGCGGACAAACCGCCGACGCGGCGATGATGCTGTCACAGGCAGCCGGAATCGCCGCGGGCGTCGCGCGCCGCCCGTTCGATCTGCTGCACGACCCGCATCTGGTGGCGCGTGGTTTCTGGCAACGGGCGGAGCGTCCGTTCATGGGCGCGCATCACCAGTCCTCGGCTCCGTTCCGCGAGGGCACCGAACCTTATCCGTTGCGCCGTCCCGCGCCCACTTTGGGTCAGGACAACGAGGCGATATTGGGCGGGCGTCTTGGCCTCGACCGGGAGGCGCTCGACCGGCTGGCGCGGCTGGAGGTGACCGGCACGGTGCCAAAACCCCGCCGCCCGCAAGGCGATGCGTGAGGGATCGGCCCAAGGGATCAGCCCAAGGGGATCAGCCCAAGGGGGGGGATCAGTCAAGCCCCGCCGCATCGAGCAAGATCGTTTCCAGCATCGCCGACTGACGCAGCGCGTTCAAATGTTCCCCCGCCGCCTGAAACGCGGCGGCGGCCAGGCGATGCGCGCGGGCGGGTTCCGTGCTCAGGCGATGCATCGCCGCCGCCAGGGCCGCCGCGTCGCCTGGCGGCACCAGCACGCCGGTGACATCATCGTTCACCGCCTCGGCGATGCCGCCCTCCGCCGTCCCGATCACCGCGCACCCCCGCGCCATCGCCTCCGGCACCACACTGGGCAGTCCTTCCGCGTCGCCATTCGCCGCGATCAGGCTGGGGACCAGCAGGGCCAGCGCCGTTTCCATGCGTGCCGTGAGGGCGGGCTGTGTCAGCCACCCCGTCAGCGTCACACCAGGAACATCGCGCGCGAGAGTTTCCAGCACGGATCGTAACGGTCCGTCTCCGGCGCACACCAGGGGCGTCGCGTCGCCGTTGGCGCGCAGCCGCCGGATCGCGTCCGCCAGGATGGCGATGCCTTTTTTCTCCACGAACCGGCCCGCGAACAAGAAACCGCCCATGCGTGGACCGGGGGGGAGCGTGGCGGGGATTTCGACGCCGATGGGCAGGACCGTCAGTTGGGCCTCCGGCACGCCCCTGCGCGTGGCGGTCTCGGCGGCCGCGTGTGAAACGCAGATGAACCGGTGCGTCTGGGCGATGACCGCGGACCAGCGGCGGGACAGCAGCGTGTGCCGCCAGTTCTTGTCCTTGCCGATGTCGCCGCCGTGGAGCGTCACCACCATGCGCGCGTTCATGGCGCGTGCCAGAGGCAGGGCCAGCGCGCCGCCACGCGCGAACTGGGCGTGCAGGGCGGGAACGAAATCCGCGAGCGGCAGGGTGGGGGCGATGCCGCAATGGCGGAGCAGCAGGCCCTGAAGGAGGTTGAGGGGGAGCAGGGCGGGGCTGATGGCGGATGCGCCGGGCAGGAGCACGCGGCCGGTCCAGACCGGGTGGAGCCGGGAAAATCCCACGTACTGGCGGCGGGAGAAGGCGATTTCGGAGGGGACGCCGATGCGGTCGCGGTAGACCAGGAGGGGACGGGGGACTGGGGGCATGGTGGAAGTAGTGTAGCAGTTTTCAACAAAGGCCAGGGGAGCTTTGCCCCCCTGGACCGCGCTCCATTGGAGTGGTTCCAAGGGCGAGCCCCTGGCGGGTCCAGGGCAGCGCCCCATGTGCGCGAACTTATGGTGGCCTGAGGTGGCATGCCTGGAGTTCGCGCTTGCGCGGCGCCTCGGCCCGCCGGTGCCGGAAGCGCTGGAGATCG
>JAYVCG010000695.1:0-6611 GCA_043750075.1 Acetobacteraceae bacterium
TCCAGACCGGGGTTGTCGCGGCGGACGCGGGCCATGGTGCGCTCGTCGAGATAGGCGTGCTCGCCGCCGCCCGCGCAGCAATGGCCCTGGCAGGTGGCGCAGCCCGCCGCCAGCACGGTGGCGGTGAAGCCCTCGGGTTCGGCCGTGGGGGTCTGGATCAGTTTGTCCGGGCGTTTGGCGGCGCGCAGGGCGCGCAGGGACTGGATCAGATGCCGTTTCAGCGCCCGGACGCGGTGCGGCGGCGGCGGTTCGGGCGTCTGGTTCAGCAGCGGCACCGTCACCACGACGGGAGCGGCATCCCTGGGGTCACAGGCCGTCATGCGGGCGCCAGTGCGTCGAGGCGAGGAAGCAACGGTCGCGAATCGGTGATCATGACAGACGCGCGTATACCAGGATGGCGGGCAGAGAACGAGGGCGCGTTTCCCCGTGCGAGGATGGGGCGTGGCCGGACACGCCCCCACCACCCACTTCCCGCGCACACCCCACGCCAGCCGGAGAACCACACGATGCCCATCCCCCTCATCCTCGATTGCGATCCCGGCACCGACGACGCGATCGCGATCCTGCTGGCGCTGGCCTCGCCGGAGCTGGACGTGCTGGCCATCACCGTCGCGGGCGGCAACGTGGGGCTGGAACGGACGCTGGCGAACACGCTGGCGCTGACGAAGCGCGCGGGTTCCGCCGTGCCGGTGCATCGCGGCGCCGACCGTCCCCTTCTGGGCGCTTTCGTCAATGAGCCGCGCGTCCACGGCATCGACGGTCTGGGCGGCATCGCGCTGCCCGCGGGCGATCCGCCAGCGCCGGAGATCGCCGCGGACGCCATCCGCCGCATCCTGAGAACCGCGCCCGCGCCGGTGACGCTGGTGGGGATCGCGCCCGTCACCAACCTCGCACTGGCGCTGATGACCGAGCCCGCCCTCGCCGCCAACGTCGCCCAAATCGTCCTCATGAGCGGCGCCTGGGCCGAGGGCAACGCCACCCCGGCGGCCGAGTTCAACGCGCTGAACGACCCCGAGGCGCTGGCCGTGCTGCTCGCCTGCGGCCGACCCGTGGTGTTCGCGACCCTGGAACTGACGGCCCAGGCACTGGTGACGCCGCAGCGGCTGGCGGTGTGGCGGGGGCTGGGGGCGGGCCTCAGCCTCGCGGCGGCGTGCGCCATCCAGGCGAGCGTGCCCCCGTCCCGCCGCCTGCCCGGATCGCCGCTGCACGATCCCTGCGCCATCGCCTGGCTGCTGCGGCCCGGTCTGTTCACGGCGCGGGCATGCTCGGCGCGGGTGGACCTGGGGCCAGGGATCAGCCGCGGGCGGACGGTGATCGACCGGTGGAACCGGACGGGCGATCCGCGCAACGCCACGGTGCTGGAGACGCTGGACGCCGAGGGGTTCTTCGCGCTGCTGGGAGAAAGACTGGCGCGGCTGCCGTGACGGGATCATTCTCAGCGCCATCGTCAGCGCCGTGACACTGATGGCGCCAGCGGGCGATGCGAGCGCCCGCACGGTGTACTGCTCGAAATGCACTGGCGGCTGGTGCTGCAACTGATCCGGTCGCCAGATAAGCCTGTGACGGGGAGGGCCGGTTCATTGAGCCGGCCCTTTTCTCATGGGGGTTGTCATGCTCCCCAGGGCCGAGGTCAGGGTGGAGGAGAAAACGGAGTGACCACCTCATGCTTTTTGTTTCTCTCCCGGACCGGTGAGGCCATTCCCATCGGTGTGCGTGTTTTCACCAGGAGACCTGGGCCGGACCGTCTTTCCCGTGTGTCCATGAGCCGGAACGAAGCGCGATGTGCGAGATGGTCCGTGCGTCATCGTGTTGTCCGTGTCCAGGTATCCACGATACCGTATCGTTCCAGGTAGTATTCTCCTGGTCCCCAGGGCGCGTATGCGTACAGCACGGCCATGGCATGGGCGGCGCCGATGCTGATCGCCACGCAGGCGATGATCGCGGCGCGGAAGCGTGGGGTTGCCGCGCGGTGCGTGGACATGGTGTTGAGGGCGAACAGCGCGGCGAGGCACAGGAATGGATAAAACTCCATGCGGTAGCGGTGGGCCATGCTGATCGCGCACAGCATCAGTCCCACCGGCACGCACAGGCCGATGAGCAGGGCGGCGCGGCCGCGATCCCGGAGGGTGAAAAAGCCCAGGGACGCGAGGGCCAGGAGCAGCGGGTCCGAGAGGAAGAAGCTGCCGGGGGGGAGTTCCATCGCGTCCATCAGGGGGGCCTGGATTTCAGCGAACAGCACGTGGCCGTCGCCGCGCACCCAGATCCATGCGGGAAAGAAATAATAGCTCAACCCCAGCCAGAGCCGCGCCGGGTGGAACGTTCCGTAAGCGGCGAGGCGGCCAAGCCGGTCGGGATAAACGTCCTGGCTGAGGTTGAAGCGGGTGTAATCGGCGAAGGTCAGCGGGTTGCCCCAGCGGCCGTGGTTGACGATCCCGGTCAGCGCCACGCAGGCGAGCAAGATGCACGCGGGTCCAGCCCACTGCCCTGGCGGGACGCGGACCAGCAGGAACAGGCCGAGGGCGGCGTACAGGCCGATGCCGAACGAGACGCGCGTGAGCAAGGCGAGACCGGCGCACAGCGCCATCAGGCACAGGGTTTTCTGGTCGAAGCCTTTGGGCGATGTGAAGCCGCGGAGCACGAGACATACGAAACCCATGGCTTCCGCGGCGCCCCAGTTAATGGGCTCCTGGTAGATCGAGGGACGCAGGAACGGGATGTACGGCCCGCCCAGTACGGCGCAGGCGAGCAATCCGGCGGCGAGCCAGTCGCGGCGGGGGGTCGGCGTGCCGTGCGCGGCGGCCAGAGTGATCGCTTTCACCTGAAACCAGGCCGCGAGGCACAGCGCCGTCAGGCATGATACCCAGGTCACGTCAGTCTGGGCCTGGCCTGGCAGGAGAACGAGGGGAATCCTCAGCACCGCGCAGAAGATTCCGAAATAGGCGACGGTGCGTCCATCGACATCGAACCCCTCGGCGCCGATCGCGTCCGGATCGACATCGAACCGTCCGGCGAGCAGGTGCTCCGCCATCGAATTGAACGCCATGCCGAAATCCAGGGGCTGGAACGGGTGAAAGCCCAGTAGCCAGGACAGGGCGGGATACCAGAGCACGATCACCGCCAGACAGGCGGCGGGCAGCCAGGGGTGTCTTAGCGCGCGGGTGAGCATTTCCCGTGTGTAGCCGAACTGGATAGACTGGCGCCATCAGGGAAGGGAAACACCGGGATGGACGACTGGACTCCACGGCCGCTCGATCCGGGCATGGTGACGGTGCACCGGCGCGGGAAGGGCAAACCGCTGGTGCTGCTGCATGCCTCGGGCAGTCGTGGCGGTTCTGGGACGTGCTCGATCCGCTGATGGATCGTAACGAGCTGATCGCCTGCAGTTTCCCCGGTCATCCTGGCACGCCCCCGCCGGGTCATCAGTACGGCGCCGCCGAACTGATGGAACAACTCCGCGCCGTGGCGCTGCGCGAGGGGCTGACGCGATTCCACCTGATGGGGATTTCCCTCGGCGGCAGTGTGGCGCAGCATTTCGCGGGCACGTATCCGGAGATGGTGGACAAACTGGTGCTCGCCGATCGCACGCCGCGTTACGATGACGAGTCGCGCGCCAACTGGCCGGTCCGCGCCGCCGCGGCACGGAAGGATGGCGTCAAAAGCCTGATCCCGTTTCTGCTGAAAGTGTTCTTCACCCAGGAATCCATTGACGCGGACGGCCCCAACGTGCGCCATGCGCGCGAGGTGTTCGAGGCCTGCGATGGCGAGGCCCACGCGCTGGCCCGCGAGACTTTGGCGATGCTTGACGCGCGGGAGCAGACGAAGAAAATCACCGCCCGGACCTTGATTTTGCCTGGCTCCAACGAACGCCAGCCGTTCAAGGACGCGGCGGCGTGGATGCACGAAACGATCCGGGACAGCACCGTGGTGGAAGTGCCCGCCGCCGGTCATGCCTCGGTGCGGGAACGGCCCGATTTCGTGGTTCAACATTTACGGACGTTTCTGGATTGAGGAAAACACACCCATGTTGATCCGCGGGGCCCCGCGATACATCCCGCCCAGGGGCCTGGTGATCACCACTGGCCGCGGTTTTGGCCGTGCGGGGCTCAGCCGCCGGCGCCGGGCTTTATTTCGTACCATCAGGAAAGGACTGCACCATGGCACGCGTTCCCCTCATCACCAGTAAGGATCAGGTGGCGCCGGAGCATCACGCGACCGTCGATGCCATCATCGGCAGCCGCGGCTCGCTGCACGGTCCATTCTCTGTCTTCCTGCACAGTCCGGACATCGCCGGGAGGATCGCGCATCTCGGGACTTTGGTGCGGTTCGAGGGCACGCTGCCGATGCGCGTGCGCGTGCTCGCCGCCATGGTGGTGGCGCGGGAGTTCGAGGCGGTCTATGTCTGGGGCGCGCAGACCGGCAACGCGCGGCGGCAGAACGTGCCGGAAGAAACCATCGCCGCCATCCGCGACAACCGCATCGACGGCGTGCCAGCCGAGGATGCGATGATTATAGAGTACACCAGGGCTTTATTGCGGAAACACCGGATCGGCGCGGACATGGACAAGGCGATGCGCGACCGGTTCGGCAACGATCAGATGATCCAGCTCACGGGCGCGATCGGGTATTACAGCCTGTTGTCGATGACGGTGAACGCGCATGAGATGGAAGCGGCGCCGGAGATGGAGGTGTTGAAGGTGTGAACAGAGCCCCCGGCCAGGCCGCACAGGCATCAGAATAAGGCCTCGGCTGAGATGGATGTTCGCTTTTCACCGTCATCCCCCGGCTCGTTTCACTGTCATCCCCGGCTCGACCAGGGGATCTGTCGCGGCACGGTGCTTGTACAGATCCCCCGGTCGAGCCGGGGGATGACGGGGGAGGAGCATGGGTCAGCAGCAAGGACCGTTGGTATCACATGCAATCAGCGTCCTGTTCCCAGTGTCTCGTGAACCTCATACGCCATCACCGCGAGGGCGATGACGAGACCGAGATACATCGCGCCATACTCAAGTTTCTTCTCAGTGGAGATCGCGTAATACGCCTGATTCTCAGGCGCCATCGGGTCATGTTTCCATGCCTTCCAGAGCTGCGGCGCGGCGAGGATGGCGACGATCAGCAGCATTGGGCTTGGCCAGTACAGAAACATCCCCAGCAGCAGCGGCGCCCCCACCAGCCAGGTGCGCGGTCCCAGTACGGCGGTGATGCGTCCGCCATCCAGCGGGGAGATGGGCAGCAGATTGAACAAATTCAGCACGAAGGCGGAATAGGCGATGGCCAGCAGCAGCCGGTCGTTGCTCCAGTCGCCAACGAAATAAAACCCGAACGCGGCGACGGAACCCAGCAACGGGCCGCCGATGGCGACATGGGCTTCCGTCTCCACGTCGGGGGGGGCGTCGCGCATGGTGATGAAGGCGCCCATGAACGGAATGAAGGCGGGGGCGCTGACCGCGAGGCCGCGCTGGCGGGCGGCGATGACGTGGCCGATCTCATGCACGAACAAACACGCGATGAACCCGGCGGCGTAGCGCCAGCCCCAGATGGTCGCGTATACCACCAGCGAAACGAGCATCGACAGCCCGGTGGTCGCCAGCTTGCCCAGTTTCGCGCCGCTGAACAGCAAGAGCAGCAGGGTTTTCATGCGGCGGGATCAGGCTCCGGGTTTCGGGCGGCGTTTGAACAGTTTCGCCCCCAGGAACGCCAGCGCCGCCAGTCCGATGGCGCCGATCTTGGCGAATTTCAGCACGAACACGCCGGCCAGCGCCAGCAGCCCGAGTTTCTTCACCGCCACCACGCCGACCAGCGCCGCGAGCCCGTAGGCCGCGACATGATCGGTCGAGGCATTGAAATCCGTGTAACGATTCCCTTCATCGTAATCGAGCGCCGACAGCAACGAAGCGGCGGCGATCTTGTCTTGATCGACGGTTTCGCGGCTCGTCAGCAGGTTCAGCGTGAAATACCCGTTGCGGCCAAGCGCGTAGGTGTTGAAGCTGACGCCCTCCGGCGTGCTTTCGGGGGCGCCTTTTTGCCTCTGCGCCAGGGAATACACCAGACGATGCGTGGCGGCGTCATAGGCGGGGGGCGTGATCCAGCCGACGATCTCGATCTCGGTGAAACCGCGGGCACGGCGGTCCTCGTTCGAGGATTCGTTGCCTTCGCGGATGCCGCTCAGCAGCTCGTCCGCTTTCCAGTCGCGGGCGTCATCGTCCTTGATGTAGCCTTCCTTGACGAAGCGTATGACGACAGCCCAGTCGTCCTGGTCGCGGGTGCCGAGGACGAGGCCGACGGGATCGGCGCTGACCTTGTTGCCCCAGGCCCGCAACAAACGCGCGGCCTGCGCGGAGGGAACATAGATCATGTTTGGCGGCAGGCGCAGATGCGCTTCCGTCAGCAAAGGGATTGTCGCCGGACTTTTGGTGGCGGCCTCGGACGCCGCGTTCCAGGCGTCACGCGCTTCCTTTTTGCGGGCTTCCTCGGCGGTGGGTTGCGGGGAGGCCGGTGTTTGTGGCGTTTGCGCCAGGAGACTGAGCGGCGCGGCGAGCAGCGTCAGAACCGTGACGAAACGCAAAAGGTTTCGCCGTGCGTGGACCATGTCACCCATCATATCGCACCCGATC
>JAYVCG010000696.1:0-6086 GCA_043750075.1 Acetobacteraceae bacterium
TGACCGATTGGTTCGGATGGCGTTCCGTGCATGAGGTTCTCGCCGTCGCTGGCGGCGTGCTGTTCGCCGTCGCCTGGACCGGGGTGGCGGAAAGCAAGCTGACCAGCCCAGATGCGCGGACGCCCGGTCAGAGGGACGCCATGCCGCTCTGGAAAGATCGCCGGTTCATCCATGTGACGCTGGCCAACGCGCTCAGCTATGGGTGCATCTTCGCTTACATCGCGGCATCGCCGGTCGTCATCATGGATCAGATGGGACGGTCTTCCACGGTGTTCGCGAGCCTGTTCGCCTGCACCGCCGCCGCCCTGGCCCTGGGGGCATGGACCAGCGGCCAGCTCAGCCGCTGCGGCGCCGGAGCCGCCGCCCTGGTCAATCCGGCCCTCATCGCCGCGGCGGCCACCGCGCTCGTGCTGGCCGCTGCCGGCCTCGGGGGGATCACCACGGGCACGATCATCGTTCCTCTGCTTCTGGTGATACTGTTCGCCCGCGGCATCATCGCCCCCAACCTGCAACACCTCGCGATCGAGCCTCAGCATGGGCGGGCGGGCAAAGCCTCAGCCGCCATCGGCGTTTCACAATTGCTGTCAGGCGCCCTGGCGAGCGCCGTGATGGCTTTTCTCCTGCCGCTTTCCGGTCCGGGCGCGGTCGCCGCCACCATGGCGGCGTTCGCCGCCGCCGCGCTGGTCACATGGCGCTGGTCTGTTCACCAGGACAAGGCATTGTCGCGGTAAGGGCCGTTAAGGGAAGGCCATTGGGGGAAAGGAAGAACCGGACGGCGCGATCAGCCCGCTTTCCCGCCCGTCAACACCTCACCCGGCAACGCCCCGCCCGTCAACACGGAGGGATCGAACGGGCACAGCCGCCGTTTGCGTACCAGCACCGCGTACTCGCCCTGACGGATGGTGGGGTTGGGGTGCGGCAGCAGCACCTGGCCCAGCCGGTCCCAGTCGGCGCTGGAAAGGTCGGCTGCTTCCGAGCACACGAAGGAGGAAAGAATTTCCTCCCGGTACGCCAGTTGCGGCACTGGCTGCACCTGGATGATGGGCGTGCTGGCGCGGATGTGAACCGGCGTATCGGTTTTCGTCAGCCGGAAATTCGTGAACAGCGGACCGAACCAGACATCCGTTTCGATGATCCCTTCCCAGGCCACCACTCCCGGAATGCCGGGAAGATTGACGGGGGATCGCACCGAAAGGCTCCATCCTGGCCGGGTTTTCGCCAGCAGCCCCGTCCACATCTGCACGCCGCCGGCTTCCGGCAAGGCGGTCAGGAAAGGCGGGGAGTAGCCCCGCAGAGCTTCGGGCGCGGCGGCATCGAACGCGGCGGCGTAATTTGGGAACTGAACGGCGCCACTGTCGGTGCCGGACAAGGGAAGCCAGGTTTCATCATCCCCGTAAGACCAGAAGACCTGCTCGCCATCCCATGTCAGCCGGATGTCCATCGGGGGGAAGATCCAATACCCGTATCCCGTCGCGGAGGTCAGTGAGTCGCAATAGCGCATGGCGCGGCCGGGCAGATATCCCGCGGCAGAGCGTTCCGCTCTTTTGGGGGGACGGGCCGGTTGTATCAGGCGGAAGAACTCGACGACGTAATCTTCGCGCATTTTTTCGATGCCTGGGTAACCGGTGGCATTCCGCGTGAAACGCGGAATGCCGGACGGCGACGTTATTTCTGCTTTGGACTGATCAGAATTGAATCATGCCACCACCGATACGCACACGGCCGGCGTCCTTGGTCACTTCGCGGGCGGGAGCTTCATCCGCGAAATGTATCATTCCACCACCGATACGCACACAGCCGGCGTCCTTGGTTGCCGATTCGATAACAGGCGTAATGATCTGGACAGTTTTTGTCTCTTTGGATCGGATCATGGTCAACCCCTCGAACTATGACCGACGGAGTGTCTGTCATCCTGTAACTATTATGAAAGAATTTTTCAGATGTAAATACCCAGGGACCCTTACACCTTGTTAATATAAAAAATAATATTTAATATCATATTTTATACAAGTATTTTTGTTTATATTATTATCCAAATATAATATTTTTTCATGACGCAAGTGGATTCTGGCCGGTTTTTCCCCTGGCTGGCGGCAGCCGGAAGCCTCTCCATCGGCCCATGGCGCGCGGCCAGACCTGTGCGGCGGCATCCCTGTCCGGCGGCATCCCTGGCCTCGCCCGCGGAACCGTATCCGGGACCGCCGGGAAAAGCGGTCCGCCGCGGGGTGATCGCCTGAATGTCATGCCGTTTGTCGAATGACCTGATAAAGGCCGCCGGCGTTCCATCCGGCGACCTTCCTCCGGTTTTTCAGGCTGGTGGCTGATCTGGCCTGGGACAGGAGGTTGAGCGCGGTGTGCCAGATGATGGCCATGTTTTGTGGCGCGTGGCCGCTTCTCAGCCGCGCCAGATCGTCGTGCGAGACGACATCCAGCACCCAGTGCAATCCATTCTCCACGCCCAATGGGCGCGGACGGCGCGGGAGAAGGTCCGGGCATCAAAAGGAACGGAGCAAAGGCAGTGCCTTGTTTCACATTTGATTTCTCCCTCGCGTTCAACCCCGCTCTCGATCCGTCCGGTCATCGCCAGCCCGGGGAACACCGGCTCACCCGGATGGCGCCGGTCCGGGAACAGCCAGTTCATTTCATGGCAAACCGTGTGACGGCGGACCTTGATCCGCCCGGCGTTGGGTTCGATCGCCTCGCGGGTGTCGAACACCATGCCGTGCGGCGGCTCGTTGAACAGCCTCTTGGCATCAGCGTGAACCACCGGCCAGTTCTGCTTCAACGCCAGGCGATAATCCCCGCCGCCGTCACGGATGGCCGGGTGATGGCGGTCTTCTGGGTGCCCATGGCGTCGATCGTGACCAGCGCGGCGCCTTGCCGTCAATCGTGGCGACGCCTTTACAGGTATGAGAAAACGCCTTCATGAACCGCTGGAACGCGGCCCTGAATTGATCGGGATCGCGGCGGCGGAACAACCGGCTGAACGTATCGTGACTGAACGGATAATTCTTGAGGTTGAGAAATTCCCGGAGGAACGGTTCCTTGACTTTGGCAACCAGCGCCTTGTCCACGGCACCCTGGCCGCCGCACAGAACCGCGCGCGAGGCGGCGATCAGCGAGGTACGGAAGCCGTGCGGGGCGGCATTGCCGCTCCTGGAGTCGTCCAGGGGTTCGAAACATGCGGCGAACCGGTCCAATGCGGCCTCCCAGAGTGGTTTTGAAACCCAGGGGCGTGGAATCGGCGGGAATCGAGCCGGTCAGGCATTTTTGTCACAGTCAGGCGAATCCGAAATGCGCTTCGCCTGGACAGCCGCGTGAGAACGGTATCGCCCGGACCGGACGGGTGATACGAACTGTCATCCGGAGTGTCGCATGACCGATACCGAAACCACCACGCTCTCCGCGCTGCGCGGCCGGCCGCTGGCCTTCCTGTTCCGCTATATCGGGCTGCATCCTGTCGGGCACGCGGTCGTGCTGGTCTCGGTGCTGATGGCCGTCGGGTGCAGCGTCTCGACGCAGTTCGGGATGAAGTACCTGATCGACGTCGTTTCCATGGGCAAGGAGGCGGGGGCGCCGCTGGTCTGGGGGGCGTTCGCGCTGCTGTGCGGGCTGGTGGCGGCGGACAATTTGCTGTGGCGGGTGGCGGGCTACACCGCGCACCGCACCTTCATCGCGGTCACGGGCGACATGCGCCGCGATCTGTTCGCCTATCTGGCGGGCCATTCGCCGGGGTTCTTCGCCTCCCGCCTGCCGGGGGGCATCGCCAGCCGGGTCAGTTCCTCGGCCAACAACGCCTTCACCGTGCTGAACACCAGTGTCTGGAGCGTCATCCCGCCGGTCGCCGCCGTCGGCCTCTCCATCGCCTTCATCGGTTCCGTCAACCGCCCCCTCGCTTTGGGCCTGCTGGTGCTGGCGCTGCTGTTGGGCGTGGTGGTGTTCACCCTGGCCCGCCGCGGCACGCCGCTGCACCGGACCTATGCCGAGCAGGCCGCCGGGGTCGATGGCCAACTGGTCGATGTCATCTCCAATTTCAGCGTCATGCGCGCGTTCGGCGCCACGGCGCGGGAGCAGGCCCGCCTGGCCAGCACCATCGGCGCGGAAATGGCCACAAGGCGGCGCAGCCTCTATTACATGGAGCACCTGCGGGTGATCCATGCCGTGCTGACCGCGCTGCTGACCGCGGGCGTGGTGGGCGCGGGGATCCTGCTGTGGCTCGACGGACGCGCGACGGTGGGCGACCTCGTGCTGCTGACCTCGCTCGCCTTCACGATCCTGCACGGCACGCGCGATCTCGCGGTGTCGCTGGTCGATGCCACCCAATACATCGCCCGCCTGGAGGAAGCGATCGGCGCCCTGCTGCTGCCCCAGGAACTCCCTGACCGCGCGGGAGCGGAGGCTCTGCCAGGCGGCGCGCGGGAAGTACGGTTCGAGCAGGTGACCTTCGCCTATCCCGGCCGCCATCCGGTGATCGAGGATTTCACCCTCACCCTCGCCCCCGGCCAGCGCGTCGGCCTGGTCGGCTTCTCCGGCGCCGGCAAATCCACCGTGCTGTCCCTGTTGCAGCGGTTCCATGACGTCACCGGCGGCCGGATCACCATCGACGGGCACGACATCCGCGACGTGACCAAGGCCAGCCTGCGGGACGTGCTGGCGCTGGTGCCGCAGGACATCTCACTGTTCCACCGCACCGTGCGCGAGAACCTCTGTTACGGCCACCCCGGCGCGACCGAGGCGCAGATGCTGGCCGCGGCCCAGATGGCGCGGTGCCGGGAATTCATCGAGGCGCTGCCGCAAGGCTTCGATACCATGGTCGGCGACCGCGGCGTCATGCTGTCCGGCGGGCAGCGCCAGCGCCTGGCCATCGCGCGCGCGCTGCTGAAGGACGCGCCGGTCCTGCTGCTGGACGAGGCGACCAGCGCGCTCGACACCGAATCCGAGCAACTGATCCAGGCCGCGCTCGACGATCTGATGAAAGGCCGCACCGTCATCGCCATCGCCCACCGGCTGTCCACGCTGCGCCGCTTCGACCGCATCATCGTCATGGATCGCGGCCGCATCATCGACGATGGCACCCCCTACGTTCTCGCCAACCGTCCTGGGCCGTATCAGGAATTGTTGAACAAACAGCGCATGGACCACGCGGAGACGTGAGAAACGGGCCAGCCCGGATCGGCGTCTGTCCCTTCACCCATTCCCCCGAAGCGCCGCCACCTGGCATCCGCCCATGCGCATGGTAGCCTCCCCCCAACCGCCAGGACCGGCGGACGGGGAAACACCATGACCGGCGCACCAGGCATCGTACTACGAATGGAGATGACCGCGCCTCTGTCCCCCGCGTTCGGCGGAATCGGTTTCGGAACGGCCGGCGCCTACGAATACCTCACCGGCACGATCGTGGGAGAGGTCGATCCGGCGCATCCGCTGAACGCCGCCATCGTCAACCTGGACAAAGCCCCGCGCAACGCCTCCGGACGGGTGGAGTACCGCTCCGCGTTCGGTCTGTTGAAGCCCCTCGCTCTGTCCCGGACCAATGGCTGGCTGCTGTACGATGTCGTCAACCGGGGCGGCAAACTGGCCCTGACCCGCCTCAACCGTGGCGCCGAGGGTCAAATCCCCGACACCGCCGCCCATGCCGGCGACGGCTTTCTGATGCGGCACGGATTTTCCGTGCTCTGGAGCGCGTGGCAGTCTGGTGTCCCCGCCGGGCCGGGCCGGTTGAACGCCAGCTTCCCGATCCCCGCCGGTCCGCAAGGCCCGATCCTCGGCACCAGCCGCGACGAGTTCATCGCCGAAGGTCTGGGCGGTCCGGGGGACGCGTTCGTCAGGGAGGTATCGGACCGGGTGTTCGTGGGGACGCTGTCCTATCCGGCCGCCACCCTGGACCCAGCCAAGGCCAGCCTGACCATGCGCGTGCGGGAGAAAGACCAGCGCGCCAGTCCGCCGGGCCTGTCCTGGCGCTATCTCGACGACCGCCATGTCGAGATCACCCGCCCGCCCAACCACGACCGGGGCGCGATCTATGAATTCATCCATCCCGCCCGCGACCCCGAGGTGATGGGCATCGGTTTCGCCGCCATCCGCGA
>JAYVCG010000697.1:0-5133 GCA_043750075.1 Acetobacteraceae bacterium
GGCCTGGAGATCGTGCAGGATGGGCAGGGTGGCGCCCTCCTGCCCGGCATGAGCCGCGATGATCGCGTCCGCGCGTTCTTCATTCCACGGTTCGTGTTCGGTCAATCCTTCCTCCTGGCACGCTTTTGGCGGCATTCGGGGGCAGTTTAGCATGGGTTGCCCAAACACAGTATCCGCCCCGGAGGACGATTTTTCGCCCGGCTGCCCTGCTGCTGGTATGAGTTCCTGGCCTGTGAGAGTTCCTGGAGCCTCGGAACCTGTTTGGCCGTGTTTCCTTGGCCGCTGGGGCAGAGAGGCCGCTTTTTCAACGCGGATTTCAAAGACGATTCAGAAGATTACACAGAGTTCTTTTCTTCCCGCGCGAAGCGGCCGTTAACCCTGTTCAACCGATGGGGTCCACCTTGGCCAGGCTTACAATCAGCCGGCGACGAAGCGCTCCAGCCAGTGGATCGTATAGTCACCGGCCTGAAAATCCTTGTCATCCACGATGCGGCGGTGCAGCGGGAGCGTCGTCTGGATGCCCACGATGGCGAATTCGTCCAACGCGCGCCGCAGCCGGTTGATGGCCTCGATCCGGGTCGGGGCATGCACGATGAGTTTGGCGACCATGCTGTCGTAGAAAGGCGGCACGAAATATCCCGCGTACAAAGCGGAATCGACCCGCACGCCCAGACCGCCGGGCGCGTGGAAAGCGGTGACGCGGCCGGGCGAGGGCACAAACGTATCGGGGTCTTCCGCGGTCACCCGGCATTCGATGGCATGGCCTGAAAACGTGACATCGGACTGGGTGTAGCCAAGCGCCTCCCCCGCGGCGATACGGATCTGTTCGCGTACCAGGTCAACGCCGCAGACCATTTCCGTCACCGGATGCTCGACCTGCAACCGCGTGTTCATTTCGATGAAAGCGAACTGGCCGTCCTGATAGAGAAACTCCAGCGTCCCCGCGTTCCGGTAGCCCAGTTTTCTCAACGCATCTGTCGCCGTCTTGCCCAACGCGGCGCGCTGATCGGCGGAAAGCGCCGGTGAACCGGCCTCTTCCAGCAATTTCTGGTGCCGCCGTTGCAGGCTGCAATCGCGCTCACCGAAATGCACCACGGATCCTTGCGAGTCCGCCATGATTTGCAGTTCAATGTGACGCGGCCGATCCAGGTATTTTTCGATATAGACGGCATCGTTGCCAAACGCGGCCAGGGACTCCGCGCGCGCGATCCTGAACGCATCCTGGAGTTCGCTGGCTTCACGCGCGACTTTCATGCCGCGTCCGCCGCCGCCCGCCGCCGCTTTGATCAGCACGGGATAGCCAATACGGTTCGCGACCGCATGGGCGGTTTCCACATCCGGCACCGCGCCGTCCGAGCCGGGTACCAGCGGCACGCCCAGGGATGCCATGGCTTCCTTGGCGGAGATCTTGTCGCCCATCATGCGGATATGCGCGGGCGAGGGACCGATGAAGGTGACGCCGTGCGCTTCCACCATTTCGGCGAAGCCCGCGTTTTCCGACAGGAAACCATAGCCAGGATGGATCGCGTCCGCACCGGTGATCGAGGCCGCGGACAGGATCGCGGGGACATTCAAATAGGATTCGCGCGCCGCCGGGGGACCGATGCAAACACTTTCATCGGCGAGACGCACATGCATCGCCTCGGCATCGGCGGTCGAATGCACCGCGACGGTGGGAATCCCAAGTTCGCGGCAGGCGCGCTGGATGCGTAACGCGATCTCGCCACGATTGGCGATCAGAATTTTCTGAAACAAAATAATGCCTTATTCCACGATCATCAGAAGTTCCCCGTATTCGACCGGAGCACTGTTCTGAACGGTGATTTTCGTCACGGTTCCCGCGGTTGTCGCCTTGATCTGGTTGAATGTCTTCATGGCTTCGATGAGCAGCAAGGTTTGCCCGGCGCTGACCTGCTGCCCGACAGAGACGAAATGTGCCGCGCCAGGTTCCGGCGACAGATAAACCACCCCGACCATCGGGCTTGTCACCGCTCCGGGATGCGCGGCGCCACTTTCCGCGGCGGGAGCATGGCGGGGCATGGCTTCGGTCAGCACGGCTGGAGGAGATACGGTGGATGCCTGTACCATCGCGCCACCACGCACCACTCTTACCCTGGTTTCCTTGTCAGAGATTTCGACTTCCGTCAGCCCATTTTCCACCATCACGGCGGCGAGTTGACGAATCTGCTCAGGATCGGTCGGAATTCTGGTCACACATCTTCCTCCAGGAGATCTGCCATCGCCCGCGGCGTCAGGGTGACATGGCCACGGATACCAAGGTCGCGGGACACGGCCTTTGACACAAAGGAGTGATGGCGAAACTCCTCGCGTCTGTTATCAGAAATGGTATGCGCCTCAATCACCGGAAGCTCAACCGCCCGCACCGCATGGCCATGCCGCGTCCCCGCGGCTGACGCGGCTCTGGCATGGTGATGTTCGTGCCATCCAGGTCACGATCCATGGACGGGATTCGGTGATTGACATGCGCGGGGGCGTAGCATGGTTGGACATCCCGGTCCAACCGGCGCTCATCGTGGCCGGAATGTCCGGCTGAGGGGAAGCATCCTCCCTTTCCCCTGACAGCCCTCTCCCCTGACAGCCAGGATTGTTTACGTCATGGTGAGCCACCACGCCGGAAGGTCCGGCGTCAGGCGAGGGAAACAAACAAATGAAAGTCGGCTTCATTGGCGTCGGCAACATGGGTGGCCCCATGTGCCGTAACATCATCCGTAACACGAACCATGAGGTCATCGTCTTCGATCTCAGTGCCAGCGCCCTGAAGGAATGCACCGATCTCGGCGCGTCCGCCGCCGCCTCGGTCGCCGATCTCGCCAGCCGGTGCGATGTCGTCATCACCTCGCTGCCCATCCCCCGCATCGTCGAAGACGTCGCACTGGGCCCGGACGGCGTGGCACGGAACGCGCGGCCAGGGACCGTCTTCATCGACCTGTCCACCAACTCCCCCGCGACCGCGAAACGTGTGAACGAAGGCATGAAAGCCAAAGGCATTCCGATGCTGGAAGCACCCGTCTCCGGCGGCACCGCGCGGGCGAAGGACGGCACCATCGTCATCATGGCGGGCGGCGAGACCGAAACGTTCGAACAACAATTGCCGCTGCTTAAATCCTTCAGCGGCGAAGTGGTGCATGTGGGCGGCATCGGCATGGGATCGACCGCCAAACTCATCAACAACATGCTGGCGTTCTGCAATTCCGCCGCCGCTGCCGAGGCTCTGATGATGGGCAAGCGCGCGGGCATCGATCTGCGCAAGCTGGACTCGGTCATCCGCAACGCCAGCGGCATGTCCTCGGGTTACGCCAGCATGGCCGCCAAGGCGTTCAAGGGCGAATTTCAGGCGACCTTCGCGCTCGATCTCGCGCACAAGGATTTGCGCCTCGCGCTCGAAATGGCCGATGAGCTTGGTGTGCCCGGCCTGATCGCGCCCCAGGTGATGAACCTGATGCGGATGGCACGGGGCATGGGCATGGGCGGCGATGATTCCTCCTCCATGATCCGTGTCTACGAAGCCGCGCTCAACGAAACCGTCCGCGCCTGAAAGCCGCGCGGAGGTGGAGCGTGTTTTCCAGGCATGGTCTGTCTCCGCGTTCCGCTGTCTGGGTCAGGCCAGCACACCGGATGCTTTCTGCAGCACGTTCCAGGCCGCCTCACCGAATTTCGTCCGGGCGCGGCTGTAATACCCCTGCCGGCGCAACACGTCGCGAAAACTGCCTTTGTCCACATCGGTGAACCGCATCCCAGACCGCGCCAGCGTCTCGCGGAATGCTGTTTCCTGTTTGAGGGTGTCCTCCCTCTGACGCGACGCGGCGCCGTTGATCGCATTGGCGGCAATGCCGCGCAGACGCTCAGGCAGTTTTTTCCACGCCGCGGCGTTGACGCAGACCCACAGCCCATCCCAGCCATGATGAGTCATCGCGCAATATGACTGAACTCCCTGTAGCCGCGCATATCCGACAAGGGGCAGCACGCCCTCCTGGCCATCGAGCTGACGATGTTCCAGCGCCGCGCGCAAATACGGCAGCGTGACGACCACCGGACGAGCATTCAGCGAACGCAACAGATCCACCGACTCACCATCGGCCTGTGTACGAATTTTCAGCCCGGTCAGATCGCTGGCGTTTCTGATGGCGCGATCTCCGGTCGTGACATGGCGAAATCCGAAATCCCAGATTTTATCAAGGGTCTCCACACCAACCTGCGTGGCAATCCCGGTGCGGATCGACTGCCCCAGTTCCCCATCCATCGCCGGCCAGAGTTTCGCGTGATCATCGAACAGGAAACCGATCGAGGGAATCGCCGCCAGCGCCAGCGAAGAGGCCAGCCGTGTCCCGCTCGCCATCGTCATTTCCAGTCCACCCTCCCTCACCTGGGCCAGCAAACCGCTCTCAATCCCCGCCTGAGCCTCACCGATGACCTTGAGTTCCATTTTGCCATCGGATCGTTTGGCAATCGCCCCGGCGGCCTCCAGCAGGCGTTGGTGCAACGGAGTATCGTGCGGCGCGACATGACCAAACCGCCAGGTGATTTCCGCCGCGCGCGCGAACCGGGAAATGACCGGCGCGGCCAGCACTCCGCCCATCCCTCGCGAAACCGAACGGCGGGTCAGAATTTTCACGCCCATGCACTGATCCGATCAGTTTCCCATGCGCTGACCCGGTCAGTTTCGGCGAGCCGCGGATTTTCGAACACCCCATGCGTCCGGGATGAGGGATCATTCCATTCAGCGGGTTTGGCGCCTTGCAACAACGACGCGACGACATGCAGGTTGGCGGCATGACCGGCGGTCAATGGTTCCGGCTGACCAGCCGCCCCCCGCGCGCCTCCGTCGCGCCCGCGCCATGCACATAAGCCGATTGGCCATTGACCCAGGTTTCCAGAATTCCCGCGGCGGGCGTGGCCGGTGCGCTGAAGGTCGCCGTGTCCTTCACGGTCAGGGGATCGAACAGCACGAGGTCCGCGTAAGCCCCCGCCCGCACCACGCCTCTGTCCGTCATTCCAAACACCGAAGCCGTGTGTCCGGTCATCTTGTTCACCGCCGCCTCCATGCTGAACAGGCCAAGGTCGCGGGCGTAATGACCCAGCACGCGCGGAAAAGTACCCCACAGCCGGGGATGC
>JAYVCG010000698.1:0-3047 GCA_043750075.1 Acetobacteraceae bacterium
CCATCTTTCCGGTCCCGCACCGAGTTCATGAAATCGAAGCCGATCTTCGCCTTGTGGCGGCCGTACGGTTCCAGCGCCTTGGCGGGAATGTTCAGACGGGCGGCGATGTCGGCGATGGGTTGGAGCGTCGCCGCGCGGGCGATTTCCAGGTCTGGGTTCATGGACGGTTTCCCCTGCGATTGTTGACGCCGATGTCGTTCAGGGCCTGGTCCATCGCCGCGACCGCGCCCGCCATGTCGGTAGGTGTGATCGCGCCGATGCAGCCGACCCGGAAGCCCGGCGCTGGTGTGTTGTGAAAGTTGCTGATCAGCACGCCGCGCGCTTTCAGCGCATCGACGAAGCGTTGCAGATGCCAGGCCGGATCGGCCGGCGCGTGGACGTTGATGATGATGGGGCCCTGGTGTTCCCAGCGCACGAAGGGCGTCAGGCCAAGCGCGATCATGCCGTCATACAGAGTGCGGGCGTTTTCGGTGTAGCGGGCGAGGCGCGCCGCGCGTCCGCCTTCCTGGTCGAGCCGGTCGAGCGCCACGTTCAGGGCGTTGATGATTTGCACCGGCGGGGTGAAGCGGGGCCGTCCGTCGCCGCGGGTCACGACCTGTTCGTAGATGTCGGCCAGATCGAACGACCAGCTTCCGGCGCGGCCCGTGCTTTCCTCCAGCCGGTCGAGGCGGGCGATGGCGTAGGCGATGCCGGGCAGGGCTTCCAGGCATTTGTTGGCCGTGAAGACCGCCGCGTCGATTTCCGGGTGCGCGCCCAGATCGAGGGGCAGCGCGCCAAAAGCCGAGACCGCATCGACGATCATGCGCCGTTGTTGAGCGCGCACCGCCGTGCCGATGGCGTCGATGTCGTGGACGATGCCGCTGCCGGTTTCCGATTGCACCATGCCGACATGGGTGAGGGACGGATCGTTCGCCAGGGCTGTGGCGATCGTTTCGGGCGCGGCTTTTGCGTCTGGTGGGATGGGCAGGGGGACCGGGTCGCGTCCGGCTTCGCGGGCGAGGCGGATCATGCGGTCGCTGTAGCTGCCGGTCATTGGCACCAGCAGGCGTCCGCCGGGGGGGAGAAAGGTGCGGATCGCGGCCTCGGTGATGAAGTGGCCGCAGCCTGGCAGGGGGAGGGCTGTGTGTTCCGTGCCGTTGGCGATCAGGCGCAGGCGTTCGCGCACGCCGGCGTAGAGGGGACGGAACGCGAAGTCCCAGGGCGCGATGTCGATGCTGGCGGCGGCGCGCACGCTGGGGTGGGTTGTCACCGGGCCGGGGATGAGGAGCAGCATGAGGCAGGCTTCGCATGATGGCGGGGGAAAATCCACCCGTGGCCCGGCCCCTGGTGCCCCCAATGGATGGTTTCCAAAGGCGAGCCGTCATGCGGAGCATGCCCAGGGCATGATGGCGGAGGTCCAGGAGGCAGCGCCTCCTGGCGGGTCCGGGCGGAGCCAGGGTGAAACGACCTCACCGCGTGTCCCGCGCGAAGACCGGTTTGGTGGAGAGAAAGACCATTTCAACCGCGGATGCACGCGGATGCACGCGGATGTTTTCGAGTGGTGGCACGGCCCGTGCGTCCGCCCGGACTTATCCGCGTGCATCCGCGGTACAATTCCTTTTCCTCGTTCCTGGGCTTTGGTGCCGCGTTCAGGTGAGGGAGCCTGGCGCTGCTTGCCAAAACCCACCCCATGAGGAACATTCCCTCCAATTAATCCGGAGCGTCCTCCCATGATAACGAAATTCGACAGCCTCTACGCGGGCCACGTCGATCTGGAAAACATCGGCTACGGCGGCACCCCGATCAACGACCGCCTGTATGACAACGCCCACCTGTCCACCGCCTTGTTCAAGGCCGAGGCGATGGCGAAGAAGATGGATGAACTCGGCTTCAACACCTTCTGGATGGCGGAACATCACTTCCAGCGCGAAGGCACCGAGTGCATCCCCAACGTGCTGCTGATGGCGCTGCACCTGACTCATGTGACCAAAAATCTGAAGATCGGCACGGGCTTCAACATCGCCCCCATGTGGCACCCGCTGCGGCTGGCGGAAGATTACGCCACCGCCGACATTTTAACGAAAGGCCGCGTCGTGTTCGGCGTCGGCCGCGGTTATCACACGCGCGAGGTCGAAACCTTCGGCTCGCCGCTGATCGACCAGGACGCCAACCGCGAACTGTTCGAGGAACAGGTCGATATCATCTTCAAGGCGTTCAATAGCGAATCCTTTTCGCACAAGGGAAAACATTACACCTTGCCGCCCGAAGTGCCCTATCGCGGCTACACGCTGAAGGAACTGACCCTGGTGCCCAGGCCGGCGCGTTTGCCGGTGGAATGCTGGCAGCCGGTGCAGGGGGGGTCTGAACGCGCGCTGGCGTTCATGGCGAAACATGGCATCCAGGGCATGATCGGCGGCGGCTCGGCGGATGGCGGCGCGATGCACGATGTCGTGCTGAAATGGCAGAAGGTCCATCGCGACATGGGCCAGGACATCCAGCTTGGGGAGCGGCTGTGCTTCGGCTATCATTGCTACATCGGCGAGAAGGGCGAGGACAAGGCGGCGTGCATGAAGAAGGCCGCCCAGTACTACGAGGAGAACATGAAAATGTTCGGCGAACTGCGCCTGAACCGCTCCATGAGCGATGAACAGATCGAAATCATGCGCGATCCGAAACGCGCGCCCACGGCGAAACTGCCGCGGATCGAGGACGCGGTGAAATCCGGCGGCTTCCTGACCGGCTCGCCCGATGAAATCATCGAGCATCTGATGAAACTGGAAAAAGCCTATCCTGGTCTGGATCGCATCTCGATCAGCCTGTCCGTGGGCGTGCCCGAGGCCGTCGCCCTGGAACAACTGGAACGCTTCGCCAAGGAGGTGATGCCCGCGTTCAAAAACCGCTGAAACCCCTTTTGGATGCGGGTCCGGGGGCGCGGCCCCCGGCGGGGTCTGGGGCAGCGCCCCACCCTTAGGTGACGCCCAAAGATTATCGCTTCGAGTTGGTCTTCCCCCCGATCGTCATCCCCCGGCTCGACCGGGGGATCTCTCGCGGCACGGTGCTGGAACAGA
>JAYVCG010000699.1:0-4511 GCA_043750075.1 Acetobacteraceae bacterium
GAAAACGCCCCATCATCACGGAAATGTCGCGCGCCATTTCCAGCGCCTTGTCCATGTCCATCGACAGCGAGCGGTGGAAGGCGCGTTTCGTCTGCCACAAAAATTCCTTGTTCCAGCCGGCGAGTTTTTCCGCCATCGCCATCGCCTCGTCGAGCAGTTTATCATCCGGCACGACCCGGTTGACCATGCCGAGTTCGTACGCGCGCCGAGGCAGCATGTTCTCGCACAAGGTCAGCAGTTCGAACGCCACCTTGCGGCCCATCAGATGAACCGCTTGCGCCGTGACGGTCGAGGCCGTGAGGCCCGCCTTCAGTTCCGGATACCCGAAACGGGCACTTTCCGCCGCGACCACCAGATCGCTGCCGAACGCCAGCCCGCACCCTGCGCCAAGCGCGTAGCCATGCACGGCGGCGATGACCGGCTTGTCCACCCGCGCCAGCAGTTTGGTCAGCGCGATGTTCTTGTCGCCGTGTTTCACCAGATTGGGCCGGTTCTCCGCCGTCAGGGGCCGCGGCACGGAGGTATCGGCTCCGGCGCAGAACGCCCGCCCGGAGCCGCGCAGGATCACCACCGAGACCGCGTCATCCTCCTGGACCGCGTGCAGCGCGTCCGTCAGCGCATGCACCAGACCGGCGTTCAGCGCGTTCAGTTTCGCGGGGCGGTTCAGCGTCAGCAGACGCACGGCGCCGCGCGTTTCCACCAAAAGCACATCGTCCATGGCATGGTTCCTCGTGTTGTCACGTACGCGGCGAACGCGGCACTTTCACCCCCCGGCGATGAACGGTTTCGCGTTCGTATCGTAATCCGGATACCCCAGTGTCGCGCGCAGTTCGGCGGCGGGCAGAGCGGTGGCGGCTTCGTTGCCTCCGGCCAGCAGCGCCGCCAGCCCGGCCTTGATGCCCGCCGCCGCCGGCGACAGCATCCCCGTCGGATAGGTGCCGATCTTGAACCCAAGCTCCGCCGCCTGCGCCCGCGACGGCGTGGCCCGCGGGGCGCCAGGAGACAGCACGGCGAACGAGGGCCGCCCTTTCGCCGCCGCGACGGCGCGGCGGATTTCCCCATCATCGGCGGGCGAATCGAGGAACAGGATGTCGGCGCCTTCCTCGACATACATTTCGATCCGCGCCACGGCCTCCTCAATGCCCTGGGTCGGGCGGCAATCGGTGCGCGCCAGGATCAGAATGCCGGACTCCTTCGCCGCCTGCACGGCGGCACGGATCTTCATGCGCGCTTCCTCACGCGGCAGGCACGGCTTGCCGGCGGCGGTCAGGGCGCGGGGGGTGATCTTGTCCTCGATCAGGATCGCGGCGGCGCCCGCGCGGCCATAGGCGCGCACGGTGCGTTGCACGTTCATCGGGTTGCCATAGCCGTGATCGCCATCGGCCAGCACCAGCGTCTCGGGCGCAGCGCCACGCACCATGTTGAAGCTGTCGAACATTTCCCCGAACGAGATCAGGTCGAGATCGGGCCCGCCCAGACGGCTCGCCGCGACGCAGGAGCCGGAGAGGAAGGCGGTCCTGAACCCGGCGGCGGCGGACATTTTGGCGCTCAGCCCGTCCCACACGGCGGGCATCACGACGAAATCGGGCGCGGCCAGCAAGGCGCGCAGGCGAGCGGGGGCGGTCATGGCGTTTCCTCAGCACAATGAATTTTTCTCTGGAGAGGATAGGCTGGTTCGTTGTGGGCACCAAGCGGCGGAGGACCGGGGGGCCAGGGCAGATCCAGAACAGAGGTCAGCATGACAGGAATACAGACTGGCGGTCTTTTAGAATCTCCACGCATGTGTATCGTGCCTGGATGTCCACGCTACATCTGGTTCCCACCGATATCTGCGATCGATATCACGTCAAGGAGTGGCGCAATGCCGCTGGCGTGCTGTCCACCGCCTGTCCGGAAGAGTGGCGGGATGTGCAAGAAGTGCTACGAGGTTTCCGCCTGCTGAAGTCTGAGATCCTGGCCGGGGGTGGTAATCGTTCGCTTATCAGCCGCCGTATCGACAGTGCTTTTTATGCGAAGGGATGGCAGGAAAAGGGCTTCGCGACATCCATTACAGTGGATGATACAAAGACCGATAGCCCCACACATGCGGTGGACTGTCTGAAAGGTGGCGTCGCCGTTGAAATGGAGTGGAACAACAAAGATCCATTTTTTGATCGCGACCTGAATAATTTTCGTCTTTTGTTTGAGTTAAGAGCGATACAGGTAGGTATCATTATAACGCGTGCATGGGAGTTACAAGAGATATTCAAGAAACTTGGGAAAGGCGCGTCTTACGGTAAAGCGACCACACATCATGAAAAATTATGGCCTAAAATTGAAGGCGGTGGCGGCGGTGGCTGTCCTGTCCTGACGTTCGCCATTAAACCTCGCAATTTCGAGGATGACGGTCCATTGGCTCTCGCGGCGCTGAAAGCGCGAGTGGAATTGGATAAAGCCATGAAGAAGACCGCCCGGCGCCGCGGAAGCCCCGTACCCATCGAAGAGGACGAGGACGCCGACAACAATTGAATTATTCAGCGGGAACGATCGGCGATGGTTTCAGGCTCCGCTCGGAGGCACTGTTATGCGCGTAGGTTTTCCAGGTAGGCTCATAACCATCAGCCGCCTCATTGCCCCAGACCATCCATCCTGGGCGTATTCCTCTGGCGAACAGTTCAATACGTGGTCCTGGACTGCATGATTCGATGACAGGATAGATTTCATCAGGTTTGCGAGAATGTTCTCTTTTACGTGTCTCAAGGTAGTTCACCTGCGTCCTTCCAGGTTGAAGTGTGCGGGCATTTTTCCCACGTACTCCAAACAGAATGATTTCTGTTACGTTTCTAAAATAAAATCCCACGCCACGTCCATCGCTGCCGCCATCTTTTCTGATTTTTCTCCAGATAATATTGGATTTATATTGAAAGCCCCATGCGTTCATCACGCGCAATCCATCTGGCAGCAGCGCATTGGGTACCCAAAGATAAAGATGAGCGGTCGAAGCCGCGATTTCGTTCACGGGGAGGGATGAAATCGCGGCGAAATCCATGGTGCCATATCGCGACAGCCGTCGGTGCTCTGGCGCGATTTTCCCAGTACGATTAATGAATTGCCATGGCGGATCGGCCAGAATGCACCCGAATTTCTGTCCGCCGGCCGCTCTTCGCAAGTCCGTACCGGCGTCCAGGGTATCCTTCGCCATCATGTTCAAACTCCTGTCTTCGCGCATCGCGCCCTGTGTCAGGTGATTCGTCAAGAAGCATTTCCTCATCATGATTGTATCTGGACACCATATCCGCGTCTGAATGACCCGGGAACGGCTTCGATTGGTACAGAAGCGGCCAAATAAGGCCGAAAATGCCTTTCGGGCATCCGTAACTCTTGAAAACCCAAAATACGATTGTCTGGTATTTCTCTCACTTCATCTCCGGTACCTCCCAATCCCCCACCAGTTTCATCGTGCCGCCCGGTTTCAGGGAATGTGTTTGGCTGTCGTACCCCCTATATGGCACCAGAACCGGCTGCATCAAAGCGGAGTCCTGGGATGATATTCAGGAATGACGCGGACTGAGCCACCACCAGGTCATGCCCCCCTCCCCTGGTCGCCGGGCGCGGCGTCCCGCGTTAAGACACCCTCCACCGAGAAAAAGGCCCACCCCATGTCCACGCTGGTCGTCACCTTCGAGGCCGCCCCCCACACCCGCGCCCTGATCGCCGGTTTTCTGGGGGACGCCGCCACGCCGGTCTGGCTGCATGATCTCGACGATCAGGCGCGGGCGGCGGCGTTGCGCGGCGCCACCGCGATCCTGGCGCGCGACACCGGCAAGGAACTGCGCCCGCATGAAGGCGCGCTGATCGGACCCGTGAAGCTGATCCAGTTCATGACCGCGGGCGTGGATTACATCCCGCTCAGCCAGTTGCCCGCCGATGCGCCGATCGCCAGCAATGGCGGCGCCTATGCCGGGGCGATGGCCGAGCATGGCCTGGCGATGACCCTCGCCGCCGCGAAACGCCTGCTGATCGAGCACAACGCGCTGTCCCTGGGCTTTTTCAACCAGTTCACCCGCAACCGCACTTTGCGCGGGGCCACCTGCGGCATCCTCGGGTTCGGCGGCATCGGCGTGGCCACGGCGCGGCTGATGCGGACGATGGGGATGCGCGTCCACGCCATCAACCGCCGCGGCCAGTCCGAGGAACCCACGGACTGGATCGGCACGCCGGACGCGCTCGACACACTGCTTGGTGCCGCCGACGTGCTGATCATCGCGACACCGCTCAGCCAGCGCACGCTTGGCCTGATCGGCGCGCGGGAGCTGGGGCTGATGAAACCGGACGCGATCCTGGTGAACCTCGCCCGCGGCGAGATCGTGGACGAGGCGGCGCTGTTCGCGCATCTGTGCGCTCACAAGGACTTCTTCGCCTGCCTGGACGCCTGGTGGGTGGAGCCGGTGCGCCATGGCGCGTTCCGGGTGGATCATCCGTTCCTGACGCTGCCCAACGTCATCGGCTCCCCGCACAACTCCGCCTCCATT
>JAYVCG010000700.1:0-6132 GCA_043750075.1 Acetobacteraceae bacterium
ATGTTCGAGAGTCTCGATTTTCTGTTCCATCCAGTGCCGGCGCCTGACGATCAACCGGTAGATGAACTTGATGAACTCCATCGCGCCGACGATCTGGAAAAAAATCTTACCCAGTTCGATGGTGAGTTGCCCGGCCGACATGGCCAGCAGGCCGTTGACCCATCCGCTCAGGGCGTCCCCGCCGGGAAGACCGGACACCAGGCTCAACAGATGGTCCAACGCCGCCTCTCCATCGTTCTTCACACGATGGGCAGCTTATCGCGTCTTCGCGTCCCTTCGCCAGTAAGGCGCGATTTCGATCGTTGAAGGGGCGGACATGCGTGGCGCGGGTTTCACCGGGGGGCTTACACGGAAAGATTCCCACCCGCACAGACGTCCGCACCGGGATACCGGCGCTTGCCCCCGCCCGCCCATGCGGGGCAAAACCGTCCCACGCACCAACCCAGGGGATCAAAGCGCATGTTCGAACTGCCCGAAGAACACCAAATGCTGAAGGATCTGGTGGCGAAATTCGTCGATCGCGACCTGATCCCGCTGGAAAAAGCCGCCCTGGCGCGCGAGGCGTCCGGCCAGTCCTCCGGCCTGACGGAAGCGGAGGAGGAAAAAGTCCTCGCCACCTGCAAGGAACTCGGTCTCTGGGGCCTTGACGTGCCGGAGGCGTATGGCGGCGCCAGCCTGCCCTACAGCGCGCTGGTCGGTGTCTATGAGGAACAGGGCCGCACCGTGACGCCCTTCACCTTCCCGCCCGACAGTCCAAATTTGCACATGCTGATCGCCGCCGCCAGCGACGGACAGAAGAAAAAATACCTGGAACCCTACGCGCGCGGCGAGGCGCATTCGGCCATCGCCATCTCCGAGCCAGGTGCTGGCGGCGATCCGGCCGGCATGATGACCCGCGCGGTGAAGGATGGTGATGACTGGGTGATCAACGGACGGAAAATCTGGGTCAGCCGCGTGCCTCAGGCTGATTTCATGATTGTCATGGCCCGCACGGGTGAGGGCAAGCGCGCCGAGGGTGTCACGGCTTTCATCGTCGAGCGTGGCACGAAGGGTTTCATCATCGAGCGTGAGATCCCGATGATTGGTGGTCAGCGCACCTATGAACTTGTGTTTGACGATTGCCGTGTCCCCGCCTCGCAGTTGCTGGGTGTTGAGGGGAAGGGTTACGCGCCGATGCAGTTGCGCCTGACGGTGCGGCGGTTGCAGATGGGCGCCTGGTCGGTAGGCATGTCGCGCCGCGCGCTGGACATGATGGTGGAGCATACGAAGCAGCGGGTGACGTTCGGGCAGCGTCTGGCGGACCGGCAGGCGATTCAGTGGTGGATCGCTGATGCGGCCGTGAAGATCCATGCCTGCCGGTTGATGGTTCAGGATGCCGCCGCCAAGGCCGACGCGGGCCGCGACGTGCGGATGGAGGCTTCGATGGTGAAGCTGTATGGCACGGAGATGGCGACTGAGATCATCGATCATGCGATGCAATCGTTTGGCGCCATGGGGGTGGCGAAGGAGTTGCCGTTGCAGTTGATGGCGCAGAAGGTGCGGACGATGCGGGTGTATGAGGGGCCGTCGGAGGTGCATCGGATGGCGATCGCGCGGCGGATCATCGGGCGGTAGAGCGGGGCTTTGCCCTCCTGGACCACCCGCCAAGGGCGATAGCCCTTGGATCCCATCCATTGGAGACTCCATGGGATGGGTCCAGGGGACATTCCCCTGGCGGGGCGCGGGGCAGAGCCCCGATCTTCCTTACTGTCAGGGAATTATTCCGGCTCGTACACAAAATACAAAGCGGCGAGCGGCGGCAACACAACCAGCGCCGAGGCCGGCCATCCCCGCCACGGCTCCGCCACCGCCTCCACCACACCGGCATTACCTACCCCAGACCCCCCATACAGCACGGAATCCGTGTTCAACACCTCACGCCACCGCCCAGAGAACGGCAAACCAATCCGATACCCAGGCCGCGGCACCGGCGTGAAATGACACACCACCGCCACCGGCCTGTCTTCCGGCCCGCCCCGCCGCAGCCACGCGAACACGGAACACGCGGCATCATCGGCCACGATCCACTGAAACCCCTCCGCCTCACAATCGCGCGCGTGCAGCGCCGCCACGCCACGATACAAACGATTGAGATCACGCACGCAATCACGCACGCCCCGATGCAACGGCTCGTCCAGCAAATACCAGTCAAGCGCGCGGTCGAAATCCCACTCCGCGATCTGGCCAAACTCCTGACCCATGAACAACAGTTTCTTGCCAGGATGCGCCCACATGAACGCGAAATACGCCCGCCCGGTCGCGGCTTTTCGCCATGCATCGCCAGGCGCGCGTCCCAGGATCGAACGCTTCCCGTGCACGACCTCATCATGCGACAATGGCAGAATGAAATTCTCCGAGAACCCGTAGACGAGACCGAACGTCATCTTGTCATGATGCCAGCGCCGGTGCACCGGCTCCCGCCCGATATAGTCGAGCGTGTCGTTCATCCAGCCCATGTTCCATTTGAAACCAAATCCCAGCCCCCCGGCATCGGCGGGGGTGGAAACGCCGGGCCAGGCGGTGGATTCCTCGGCGATCATGACGGCGCCGGGATGCTTCCCATACGCCAGCGTGTTCACCCGGCGCAAAAAACGCACGGCGTCATGATTTTCCCGGCCGCCGTCCTCGTTCGGCACCCACTCCCCCGCGCGGCGGGAATAATCGAGATACAGCATGGAGGCGACGGCATCGACGCGCAGCCCGTCCACATGAAACCGGTCCAGCCAGTACAACGCGCTGGCGATGAGAAAATTCACCACCTCACGGCGCCCGAAATCATAGATCGCGGTGTTCCAGTCGGGATGAAACCCCTTGCGCGGATCAGCATGCTCATACAACGCGCCGCCATCGAACCGCGCCAGACCATGCGCATCGACCGGGAAATGCGCGGGCACCCAGTCGAGGATCACGCCAATCCCCGCCGCGTGCGCGCGATCGACGAAACGGGCGAAACCGGCGGGATCACCGAAACGGCGCGTCGGCGCGAACAGGCCGATCGGCTGATAGCCCCAGGACGCATCGAGCGGATGCTCGTTGACCGGCATCAGTTCGACATGGGTGAAACCCATGTCCACCACATAAGGGATCAGGGCATCGGCGAGGGCGTCATAGGACAGGAACGCGTTGTTCTCACCCCGGCGCCAGGAGCCGGGATGCACCTCGTAAATCGCCATCGGCAGCCGTCTTGGATCGGTTCCGCCCCGTTCCCCCAGCCACGCCGCATCAGTCCAGGGAAACGCATCGGTGCGCGCGACGATGGAGGCGGTGGAGGGACGCAACTCGGCGGCGAAGCCAAACGGATCGGCCTTCAGCGGCTGTACGTCGCCGTTGGCGGCGGCGATCTCGAACTTATAGACCGCGCCTTCGTGGACACCGGGCGCGAAGATTTCCCATATCCCGGAATCGATGCGTTTACGCATGGGATGACGCCGTCCGTCCCAGGCGTTGAAATCGCCCGCCACGGACACGCGCCGCGCGTTGGGCGCCCAGACGGCGAAATGCACGCCCGCGACACCTTCCAGCGTCATGAGGTGCGCGCCGAGACGGTCATACAGCGCCTGATGCGTACCCTCGATGAACAAATGGTCGTCCAACGCGCCAAGCACCGGGGGGAAGCGGAAGGGGTCGTGAAAAACCCACTCGCCCCCAGCATTGCTGGCGCGCAGCCGGTACGGACGCGCGGGTGTACCGGGAGGGATCAGGACTTCGAAGAAACCACCAGGATGGCGGCATGTCATGGGGAGGGAGGGGAAAGCGGGCCGCGCGAGATCCCCCGGATTGCTTTCTTCGTCATCCCCAGGTCGAGCCGGGGGATGACGGGGGGAAGAGACGGCCATGGCATCATCCGGCTTCCCCACCGGCACGACCAGCACGGACTCCGCCCCTGGCACGAACGCGCGGACGACCCATCCGGCCGCGGTCTCATGCGGGCCAAGCACGGCGAAAGGATTACCATGGCGGGCTTCCGTGATGGCGGCGATGTCGGTTTCACTCGCCCGCCACGCCGCCGTATCCCGCGTGACTTCCGCCTTGGCGGCCACCTTCCTGGCTCGCGGCTTAAGAACTGTCTTCCCAGTTCCGGTCTTCCCAGTTCCGGTCTTTCCAGTTCTGGTCTTTCCAGTTCTGGGGTCGCGAGGATGCTCAGCCACCCTGGGACAACCGCACGTTCCAGATATCGCCGCAATATTCCCGGATCGCCCGGTCGGAGGAAAACCAGCCCATGCCCGCGGTGTTGAGCACGCTGGAGCGCCACCAGGCCGCCGGATCGCGCCATCGCGCGTCCACTCTCCGCTGCGCCTCGGCATAAGCGTCGAAATCCGCCGTGACCAGGAAATGATCGTGATGCGTCAGCACATCCACCAGATCGCGGAAACGCTCCGGCTCGGCGGGCGAGAACAGGCCGTCGCCAACCGCGTCGAGCGCGCGGCGCAACGCCGGCGAACCGGCGATCGCCGCCTCCGCGCCAATCCCCTCCGCGCGCCGCGCCTCGGCCTGGGCCGCGGTGAGGCCGAAGATGAAGATGTTGTCCGCGCCGACGCGCTCGCCGATCTCGATGTTGGCGCCGTCCAGCGTGCCGATGGTCAGGGCGCCGTTCAGCGCCAGCTTCATGTTGCCGGTGCCGGAGGCTTCCATCCCGGCGGTCGATATTTGCTCGGACAGATCGGAGGCCGGAATGATGTGTTCCGCCCATGAAACGTTGTAATTGGGGATGAACACCACCTTCAGCAGGCCGCGCACCACCGGATCGTCGTTCACCATGCGCGCCACATCGTTGATGAGCTTGATGATCAGCTTGGCGCGTTGATACCCCGCCGCCGCCTTGCCGCCGAAGATCTTCACCCGCGGCACGAGATCGCGGCTGGGATCGGCTCGGATGCTTTCGTACAACGCCACCGTTTCCAGGATGTTCAGCAACTGGCGCTTATATTCGTGGATGCGCTTGATTTGCGTGTCGAAGATCGCGTCCGGGTCGAGCCGGATGCCCAGAGTGTCCCTGATCCGCTCCGCCAGCGCCACTTTGTTACGCCGCCGGATCGCCTTCAACCGCTCATGCAGGCCGCGGTCATCGGCATGGGCCGCGAGCCCCTCCAGCGCCCCCGCGTCGTCCAGGATGCGTTCGCCCACCGTCTCGATCAACTGGGCTGTCAGTCCGGGATTGGCCTCGAACAGCCAGCGGCGGAAGGTGATGCCGTTGGTCTTGTTGGTGATGCGGTCCGGATACAGCATGTGCATCTGGCGGAACACGGTGGAGCGCATCAGGTCGGTGTGCAGCGCCGACACGCCGTTGACGCGATGCGATCCCAGGAAGGCGAGCACGCCCATCCGCACCCGCCGCCCGTCCTCCTCCTCGATCAGCGACACCGCGGACAGCACGTTCGCGTCGCCCAACCCGGAGGCGCGCAATCCATCCAGATGCAATCCGTTGATCAGATAGAGGATCTGCATGTGGCGCGGCAGCAGCCGCTCCATCAGATGCACGGACCATTTTTCCAGCGCCTCGGGCATCAGCGTGTGGTTGGTATAGGAGAAGGTGGCGGTGGTGATGGCCCAGGCCTCCGCCCAGGGCAGGGCGTGGACATCGACGAGGACGCGCATCAGTTCGGCGATGGCGATGGCGGGATGGGTGTCGTTGAGCTGGATCGCGTTGTGCTCGGCCAGGGTGCGGATGTCGCCGTGCTGGTGGACATGGCGGAACATCAGGTCGCGCAGGGAGGCGGCGGAGAAGAAATACTCCTGACGCAGCCGCAACTCTTGCCCGGCGGGTGTGTCCTCGCTGGGATACAGCACCTGGGAGATGGCGTTGGCCCGCGCCCGCGCCGCCAGCGCGCCGACATGATCGCCCCGGTTGAAGGTGTCGAGCCGCAGCGGGTCCGGCGCGCGGGCCGACCACAGGCGCAGCGTGTTCACGTGCGCGCCGCGCCAGCCGACCACGGGGGTGTCGTAGGCGATGGCCTCGACGGTCTCGGCGGGTTCCCAGATGTGGTGGACGCTGCCATCGGCGTGTTCCTCGCGCCGCACGGCGCCGCCGAAGCCGATGGCGTGGCTGACCTCGGGGCGTTCGAATTCCCACGGATTGCCGAAGGACAGCCAGGT